>JAEXSY010000027.1 GCA_023440105.1 Bacillota bacterium | reverse complement strand
ATACAATTGTATGTATTAGATTGTAATATACCCTTATTCAACAGCTAAATCTACTTCTCCAAAGCAAAGCTAATTTTATTGAAAGTTCCTTTTAGCCAGAACTCTTGAAAAGCAACTCATTTCTAATGAGAATGCTACATTTATTGCTGCTATATGCTGTAAAAGGTATAACACACTAGATTTGTCTCGTTGAAAATATCGTGATAAGGTATACCCTCTTCTAAACATTCTCTATTTTATGGTATTCCTCTATATAAACACATTTTTTCACTTTTCCTATTCTCACTGCAAAATTAAAAGTTGTTCAATTCCATATTTCAAGCGTATAAAGAATCTGCTTTTTTACGATCGTATTATATATACTGTACACGGTAAACCAGTATATCCCCCAAAACAAAGCCGCCGTGAGGCGACTATTATATTATCTATTTTGTTTTCTACAGTTATCCAGAATCCCCTTGAGCCTATGATAGCAAAGAATCCAGAAAATCGAGATTCGTATCATCCTGATGCTTTGGAACTTCTTCAAGAATATATTTAAAATAATTATAGGGTTTTAAGCTATTGGCTATTGCGCTTTCAGCAAGGCTGTAGGTTATTTCATGCAAGTGTAGTCTGCTGTTACCTCAGCAGGGGCATATAGTAATGTCTCTACTATTAACTTATAATTCTACTACATATAGCCTTTGATTAATTTATCACCAGTAAGCTTTTTACATACCTTCCATAATTTATTACAATTCAGCATAACCTTGAATAACGCCATTTTTTATAACAATTTATCAAAATCCTCTTACTTTCGCCAATTTTTAAAACAATTTAACGTTACTACCTTATAGCGTATACCCCCCATACCTAAAAAATGTTCCCCAAGACGACCTTAGGGAACATAAAAACACATCTTTTTAAATTCTCAAAATCCCTCAAACCCTATGATATCAAGCCTTTAGCGACTAAGCAGAGCAACCGTCTCCACGTGTGCTGTCTGTGGGAATATACTATATCCACATTAATTTCTTTCTAATCGACTAAAGCATAAATAACATAATAAAATAAGCTGCCCTATAAGATATTTCTTATAAAGCAGCCCAATAATAAGCTTAAATAACCTTTATTATCTTCACTCCATATGCTTCTACAACAATAGTCCCTGTTAAATCAATATAAAGCTCTTCACCAGATATAAGGTCTCTCAGTCCTGGATAAGGAGAATCTGTATTTAAAGATGTACTCTTTGCTTCACTACTTCTGTTAACTACAGTAATTAGCTTCTCTCCCTGATACTCCCTTTCAAAGGCAACAACATCTTCATCTGTTTCAATAAAGGACAAGCTTCCTTTTTTTAGTATATCCAGGTCTCTTCGAAGGCTGGTGAGCTTTCTATAATAATCAAGAATCTCCTTGTCCTCTTTTCCCCAGGGATAGGTAGCTCTATTTTTAGGATCTCTTCCGCCTCTCATACCGGCTTCATCACCGTAGTATATGAGAGGGACTCCCGGGAAAGTCATCTGAAAGGCTATGGCCAGCTTTAAGAGCTCTTTGCCCTTTTCAGGGTTTCTTTCCTCCATGAGGGTGAGAGCCCTTTCTGTATCGTGGGTTCCTATGAGGTTCATGGTGGAATAGAAAACCTCCTTAGGATAGTTTTCGTAGAGACTCATAAGCTTACGCCTCATATAATCTGAGGATATCTCCCCTCTCAAAAATCCTAAAAGGGCATCCTTAAAGGGATAGTTGGTTACAGAGTCTAATTCCTCCCCGAAGAAATATTCCCTTTTCACATCATAGGCAACCTTGTTGGAGGCGTCCTCCCAGACCTCTCCGATTAAAACTCCATCTTTATTAAGAGACTTTACCTTACTTCTCAAGGCCTTAATAAATTCATCGGGAAGCTCATCGGCCACATCCAGCCTCCAGCCAGAGGCGCCTAGCTTCATCCACTTAGAAACAACAGAATCCTCACTCTTTATTATAAAGTTCATATAATCACTATTTAGCTCATTGACGTCAGGATGGTTTTTAAAGCCCCACCAGCATTTATATTCATCGGGGTGCTTCCTAAACTGATACCAGCTGTAATAAGGAGATTCCTCAGACTGATAGGCTCCAAGAGAATCATAGTTTCCATAACGATTAAAATATATGCTATCTGCTCCTGTATGGCTGAACACTCCATCTAAGACTATCCGCATTCCCAGGTTCTCTGCCTTGGTGCAGAGCTCCTTAAATATTTCATCATCTCCAAACATAGGGTCGATGTTCTTATAGTCCGCAGCATCATATTTATGATTGCTTGCAGCCTCAAAGATAGGATTTAAATATATACAGGTAACTCCAAGGTCCTTAAGGTAAGTAAGCTTCTTAATAACGCCTTTGAGATTTCCTCCAAAGAAGTCCCACCTTACTACTTCTTCTTTAGAATTCTTGATATACATGGGTTCATCGTCCCAGGTTCCATAAAGAAAGCTATTCTTCTTGGGGTTATCTATCCTTCCATCCCCATTACCATTAAAAAATCTGTCTACAAAAATCTGATATATTATTCCCTCTCTATACCAGGCCGGAATTTCAAAGGGCTTATATACTGTAATCTGAAAAGGCTTTGGATTCTCCTCTGTAATAGCTCCTTCTCCCCCTAGCTTTTCATCATTATTCCCATAATAAAAGGTTCCTTTATCATCTTCTATAACAAAATAATAGTGAGCTATTCCCGGGTCTTGAAGGATTACCTCTGTCCTCCATAAGCAAAGCTCCCTGTCCTCCCTTAGGTTAACAGCTCTGGAGTCTTCTACAAGATCTTTATAATCAGCTTTTCTCATCATTATTCTTTCAGAATACCCGGTGAAATGAACAATTTCTAAAAATACCCTCTGACAACCTTCTGTGATAATACTAAGGGCTACTTCTGTCCCCTCCTCTACTGCTCCAAAGGGAGCTCTGAAGGCTTCTTTTTGAGAATTGTGAAAAGCATAAAAGTTCATCGATAACTCTACCTCCCTCTTTAGTTAAAGAATAGCCTACAGATTCTTATAGAGGAAGCCTGATCCCCAGATACCTGTAGCATATTCCATAATAGTCCTGTCGCTAGAGAAGATACCAGAATGAGCTATATTTACAGCGGCCATCTTCTGCCACTCTTGTATATTCTTATAAAGGTCATCCACTTTCTCCTGAGCTCTTAAATATGAATCAAAGTCCTTAAGGACAAAGAATTCATCATTGTAGGTTAAAAGATGCTCATATATGGTTCTAAACTTTTCTTTGTCATTAGAATACTTGCCATTTATAAGGTCATTAGTAACCTTCTTGAGACGCAGGTCGCTATTGCAAACCTCCCAGGCATTATAGCCTCCATGCTTGTAGTAATCGAGCACTTCTCTTTCTGTAAGGCCGAAGATGAATATATTATCATCTCCTACCTCATCTCTAATCTCTACATTGGCACCATCTAGGGTAGCCATGGTTAAAGCTCCATTCATCATAAACTTCATGTTAGAGGTTCCTGAGGCCTCCTTGGTGGTGGTAGATATCTGCTCACTTAAGTCCGCAGCAGGAATTATGCTTTCTGCTAGGGAAACCCTATAATTTTCCATGAATACCACCTTAATTTTATCCTTCACTAGGGGGTCATTGTTCACCTTATCTGCCACAGCATTTATAAGCTCTATGGTCTTCTTTGCCAGATAATACCCTGGTGCTGCCTTACCTGCAAAGATAAAGGTTCTTGGAACTATATCCTTATTAGGATTTTCTAGAAGGTCGTTATATAGGTGCATAATCCTCAGTATATTAAGAGATTGTCTCTTATAGGCATGGAATCTTTTCACATGAACATCAAAAATAGAATCGGGATTCACTTCTATTCCTTGATTTTTATATATAACCTCTGCAAGTCTTTCCTTATTCTCCCTCTTTATCTTGTAAAGTCTTTCCTGAACAGCTCTATCATCTTTAAAAGCTTCAAAATCCTCCATATCTATAGGATGCTTTATAAAGCTTGGACCTATAGTATCCTTTAAAAGCTCTGTAAGCTTAGGATTAGACTTTAATAGCCATCTTCTGTGAGTTATCCCATTGGTTTTATTATTAAACTTTCTTGGATAGTAATAATAGAAGTCGGACATTTCCTGCTTCTTTAATATCTCTGTATGAAGCTTTGCCACTCCATTAATGCTATGGCTTCCTACGATAGCTAAGTGCGCCATCTTAACATAGCCATCAGCTATTATTGCCATGCGATGGATTTTGTCCCACTGCCCAGTATACTTGTTCCATAAATCAGCACAGAAGCGTTCATTAATTTCCTCTATAATCATAAATATCCTTGGCATTAGTGACTTAAACATATCTACTGGCCACTTCTCCAAAGCCTCTGCAAGGATTGTATGATTGGTGTAGGCGCAGATGTTTTTGGTTATTCTCCAGGCATCATGCCAGGAAAGCCCCTCCTCATCTAAGAGAATCCTCATGAGCTCAGGGATTACGAGGGTAGGATGGGTATCATTGATGTGGATAGCAATTCCTTCATCCAACTTTTTAATATCTCCTCCATTGGCTTTGTAATGTCTTATTATGCTCTGAACTCCTGCAGAAACAAAGAAATACTGCTGTTTAAGTCTCAGCTTCTTACCTTCATAGAAGCTGTCATCAGGGTATAATACCTGAGATATAGCTTCTACGGAATTTTTATATTCTATAGCCTTTAAGAAGTCTCCTCTGGAGAAAGAGGAATAGTCAAATTCATTAGCCACAGGCTCAGCGCTCCAGAGCCTTAGGGTATTAACCACATCATTTTCGTAGCCTACTACAGGAGTGTCATAGGGAACCGCCAGTACAGGCTCATAGTTAATGTGATTAAATACAAGCTTCCCGCCAACTTCCTCTACCTTTATCTCTCCACCAAATTTAACTATTTCACTTTTATCACTCTTTCTTATCTCCCACACATTTCCATTTTTCAACCAATTATCTGGAGCCTCCACCTGATAGCCATCTATAATCTTCTGCTCAAAAAATCCGTATTTATATCTTATTCCACAGCCGTTCCCAGGAATTCCTAGAGAGGCCATAGAATCTAAGAAGCAGGCAGCAAGTCTACCAAGACCACCATTTCCAAGACCCTGATCCTGCTCCAGCTCCTCTAGCTTTTCTAAATCTATATCAAGCTCCTCTAAAGCTTCCTTACATACATCTCTTATTCCTAGATTAAGCAAGGTGTTTCCTAAAAGTCTTCCAAGCAAAAATTCCATGGAAAAGTAGTACACCTGCTTATCCTTATTTTTATTATATTTTTTGGTGGTATTAAGCCACATACCTGCCACATAGTCTCTTATGAGAACTCCTAGAGTTTCATACTTTCTTTCATTGGAGCCTAAAGCTATATCAGTTCCATGCATCTCCAGGAACTTTTTTTCGTAGTCGCGCTTAAAGCTATTTTTATCTATTTGTAGCATAGCATATTCCTCCTTTGCAAACTCAATATCCTTTATACCTTTTGAACTTATTTTGTTGTTCCTACAAGTTCATCGTATAAGCCTTCATAAAGCTCCATGGACCTCTTCCAGCTGAAGTCACATTTCATGGCTGTTCTAACAATCTTATTCCAGGTACGCTTATTTTTATAAAAGTCTAGGGCTATATTTATCACAGTTTCCAGCTCATAAGCATTATAATTAGCAAAGCTAAAGCCATTGCCTTCTCCTGTATATTGGTTATATGGTGTTATGGTATCCTTTAGTCCTCCAGTTTCCCTAACCAGTGGAAGGGCTCCATATCTTAAGGCTATAAGCTGTCCTAAGCCACAAGGCTCAAAGAGGGATGGCATCAGGAATATATCTGAGGCAGCATATATTTTATGGGCCAGCTCATTACTAAAGCGAATATTTGCTGAAACCTTATTAGGATATCTGCTTTGAAGATTTTTGAAATGCTCCTCATAGCCATAATCACCAGTTCCCAGTATAACTAGCTGTACCTCCTCCTGAAGAACTCTGTCTAAGATGCTTACTAAAAGATCCATTCCCTTCTGAGGAGTAAGTCTTGATACTATACCGAGGACAGGAATCTTAGAATCTACAGGTAGTCCCAAATCTTTTTGAAGCCTTGTTTTATTTATCTTTTTGTCCCTGAGAGTATCTACTGTATATCTTTTATAAATAAGCTTATCTGTGGCAGGATTATTCATGGTATAGTCTATACCATTTAATATGCCCATGAGCTTGTAGCTGTTACTCCTTAGAAGCCCGTCCATCTTTTCTCCATACATAGGAGTTTTTATCTCCTCTGCATAGGTAGGGCTCACAGTAGTTACCTTATGAGCATAGCTGATTCCACCCTTCATAAAGCTAACACCACCATAGAATTCCAGGGCTCCATTATAAAATTGCTGCTCATCCCATCCAAAGAGCTCTTTTAGAATCTTAGGATCAAAAACCCCCTGGAATAAAAGATTATGAATGCTGTAAACAGTTTTTATATCAGAATAAAAGGGATCACCCTTATACTGAAGCTCATATAAAACTGGAATCATTCCTGTCTGCCAGTCATTGCAATGAATTATATCTGGCTTCCAATCAATCACCTTTAGCATTTCTATTACAGCTCTATCGAAGAAAGCAAAGCGCTCTCCATCATCAAAATAGCCATAAAGTCCATCTCTTTTGAAGTAATATTCGTTATCTATAAGATAATAGGTAACATTACCTACCTTTGTTTCAAAAATACCGCAGTATTGATTTCTCCAACCAACCCAGGTATCAAAATTCTTTAAAAAAGTGATGTCTTCCAAATATTTTTCAGATATATTCTTATATTTAGGAATAACCACCCTAACATCCTCGCCTAGCTTACTAAGCTCCTGTGGAAGAGCATAGGCTACATCTCCTAGTCCTCCTGTCTTTATAAAAGGATCTGATTCAGAAGCAACGAATAGTATTTTTTTCATAGTCTCCTCCTTATTTTGTATACTTTAATATTACTGCTGCCATTGGGGGAACTTTTATATTTACATGATACTTTTGATTGTGCCAAGCTTCCGGCTCTGCTATAAGAGTTTCTCCCATTATCTGCCCGGAACCACCAAAGTTCTCATCATCAGTATTTAATATTTCCTCATACTTTCCTTCAAAAGGAACTCCCACTTTATAGTTATAATATACTACAGGAGTAAAGTTGATAATTACTACAAGGGTATCCTCTGGTCTTTCGGCCCTTCTCATGAATACCAGTATGCTTTGGTTGGCAT
>JAEXSY010000539.1 GCA_023440105.1 Bacillota bacterium | reverse complement strand
TGAAACAGCAGCCAGTGAAGTAATGATTTACGAGCTGGTGCCTCAGAGCTAAAGAAAGGAACCTCAGCTGCAGCAGCAGGAGCAGCTACTCTTTCTGAAGGAATTAAAACTCTTCAGGAGGGTAGTGGAGCACTGATAGATGGTGTATCACAGTTAAAGGATGGAGCCATGAAGCTTTCAGATGGACTAGTTAAGTTCAATGAAGAGGGAATAGAAAAACTTGTCCAGGCAGTTGATGGCGATGTCTCTGGTTTAATTACTAGAATTAAAGCTACCAGCGATGTATCTAAGGACTACAAGTCCTTCTCAGGAATTTCTGATAATATGGACGGAAACGTAAAATTCATCTACAAAACTGAATCAATAGAAAAGGATAGCCAGGAAAAATAATTTGAAATCATCTGACCCCTAATATATAAAATAAGGATCCAAGGAATACTACTTCCAAGGATCCTTATATCTTTTTATAAAATCAATTTCTCATATAATCTAAACCATTTAAGCCCGTACTCTTCTAAACCTAAATCAACTGTATCAATATACTCAAAATTATTCTTTTCATATAAATGAATTGCAGGGTAATTTTTTGAATAAACATCAAGCCTTAAGGACTCCATTTTTTGCTGTCTGCCAAAGCTCTCTGCAAACTCTAGCATTTTAGAACCAATCCCTTGCTTTGAAAAATCAGGATGGACAACAAAGGTATATATAACAAAGACCTTATCATAGGATAGTTTTTTTTCCCAAGAAGCTTTATAGTAAGCTTCTTCAGGCTTGTTTCGAAGTATCAAGGAGCCAACAATAGCATTATCCTTTACTGCTACAAACAGACTATTTTCCCTTATACCCTCAGCAGCATCTGCTCCTGTGGGATAGATTCCTTTTCTCCATCCAGGATAGTTTGTGTTCTCTGCCAGGAAATCATTCATATCATCATATAACTTGGCCAACTCAGCAATATCATTCATAGTTCCTTTTCTAATACATACATCCATAAAATCACCTAATAGAAACTATTTTTATTCCTCCTTCAGATAACTGCTGCTGCAGTAAGCTTCCTTGCCATTAAATAGTATCTTACTCCAGCCGTCAGAGCGTTTTTCTATAAGAGGGACTCTTTGATTGGCTAGCAGGGAGCCTAAAATACTGTAGTTAGTTCCAGGGCCAGACCGAACATTGATATTTTCTTTAGAATAAACTAGTCTCTCCTCATCTTCCTCGTTTTCTGAGATATTTTCTGGGGAGATTGTACTATCTTTTTCTTTAGAGGCTTCTTTTTTGGAGGTCTCTGTTAATATTTTTAATAATTTTAAGTTTTCTTCCTTAAGCTTAGCTTGCTTATTTTCTCCCAATAATACAGTTGCCCCTAAAGCTAATATAAGGACTGCAATAATAAAGGTAGAATATAGCTTGCCTTTATTCGAATGAATCATACATAATCCTCCATAAAATACATGTTATAACTATATATACTTATTATACACTAAAATTCTTTAATAACATCCTCTTAATAGGAAGATTGAATAAATTTTTACTGTAATACAATATATGGAATATATATTGTATTATGCTATATATTACATTAAAATACTTATTAATAGGATATTATGGTAGGAGGAATTATTGTGAATAAAAAATTATGGTCTTTTAAATTTAACACTGCTACCCTTGTATTAATACCAGCAGCTGTAGGAATTAATTATCTCGGAAAGCTCTTTGCACAGGTATTAAAGCTTCCCCTTTGGCTTGATTCTATAGGGACATGCATCTCCGCTATTTTAGGAGGTCCAATTGTAGGTGCTTTAGTTGGAGCAATTAATAACGTTATCTATGGAGTTACAGCAGATCCTATAGCTACAGTATATGCTCTTACTAATATAGGTATAGGAATTATAGTTGGTTATTTAGCGCATAAAGGCTTCCTAAAAAATATAAAGGGAGTAATAGCTGCAGGTCTTATAACTGGTCTTGTGGCAGTTGTTATATCTACTCCTTTAAATATTATATTTTGGGGTGGAACCACGGGAAATATTTGGGGAGATGCTTTGTTTGCCTGGGCAACTGACAATAACATCCCTGTATTTATTGCTTCCTTCCTGGATGAACTAGTTGTGGATTTGCCTGATAAGCTGGCAGTGGTATTAATTGTATATGGTATATATAAGAGTCTCCCAAGAAATATTATTACCTTATATCAAAATACCGGAGACGTTGAAAATCTTGATTTATAGACTGGAGAGGTGTCACTTTTGAAAAGTATAAGCTTATATGTAGAAAATGGCTCCTATCTTAATAAGGTTGCGCCTGAAAGTAAGATATTATATATTATTGCTGCTATAACAGTCCCATTTATAGCAGGAAGTATCTGGCTGGGAGGAGCTTTCATTTTATTCAGTTTGCTTTTACTTCTATGGAGCAGGGTTTTGAGAAAAACCCTGCCTATTCTTGGAGTATCAGGCTTTGTACTCATTACAGTAATAATAATACAGGGGCTTTTCCGTGCTGAAAATGAAACTCCCCTAGTGACAATTGGGCCTCTAGTATTTTACGAAGAAGGCTTAACCTTTGCTATGGGAATTGTAATAAACATAATCAATATACTCCTTAGCTTCTGTGTTCTGACCCTTACCACAAAGCCTTCGGATATGATTGAAAACTTTGTAAGAAGAGGCTTTTCTCCTAGGTTTGGTTATGTGTTCATATCTATATTTCAATTAATACCACAGATGACTGAGATTATGTCCACAATTACTGATGCTCAAAGGAGTAGGGGTATGGAGACAGAAGGTAAGATGATAACTAGGATTAAAGCCTTTATACCTCTCATATCTCCTGTGGTTATGAGCACTCTGATAAATACCAAGGAAAGAGCCCTGGCCCTAGAGGTTAGAGGTTTTAATAGTGAGGAGAGGAAGACATTTTTAAATGATGAAAGAAAAATTCCAGAGGATAAGTACATACAGCTTGTTCTCATAGCTCTAATATTAGCAGCAGTGGTTTGGAGGGTAATAAGATGGTTAAGATAGTTATTGAAAATTTAAAATATAGATATCCTGAAACCACTAATTTAGCTCTAGATAATATATCTCTTACCATTTTACCGGGAGAATTTATAGGAATAGTAGGAAGAAATGGGGCAGGCAAGAGCACCCTATGTCAGGCTATCGTTGGCCTTGTGCCTAACTTCTATAAGGGGGCCTATGGGGGGAGAGTTTTAGTGGATGACCTTGAGGTGAAAAAGGCAGGAGTCCATGAAGTATGTAAAAAGGTAGGGCTTGTATTCCAAAATCCCTTCAATCAGATTACCGGTTCTAAGCTTACGGTATATGAAGAAATTGCCTTTGGACTTGAGAATATGGGAATACCAAAAGGAGAGATGATAGTAAGGATAGAGGAGGCTATGGATATTTTGGATATAGGCTGGCTTAAGAATAGAAGTCCTTTTGAGTTGTCTGGTGGTCAGATGCAGAGGATGGCAATAGCAAGCATTATAGCCATGAAGCCCGAGATCATAATACTGGACGAGCCTACCTCACAGCTGGACCCAGAGGGCAGTGAAGAGGTGTTTTCTGCGGTGCAGAAGCTCAGTAAAAAAGGTATCACAATCATTATGGTAGAGCATAAGATTGAAAAGTTAGCTACTTACAGTGATAGAGTGGTGCTTATGAATGAAGGGAAGGTAATTGCTGTGGATACTCCTCAAAGGTTGTTCTCTAGAGAAGACATAAGTACCTATGGTGTGGAGCCTCCTATGTATACAAAAATCTTTAAAGGGTTAGGAATTAAATATCCTAAGACCTCCTTATATCCTGTAACCTTGGAGGAGGCTAAGGAGCTGTTAACTCCTGTGGAAGAGAGGGGAGGAAGCTTACATGGCGATGCTTGAAATTAATAATCTTCATTTTTCTTACAAGCCTCAGGAGGAAATACTAAAAGGTATAAGTCTCACCATTGATGAGAAAACCACTGCTATCATTGGACAAAATGGAGCAGGTAAAACTACCTTTGTTAAGCTCCTCAAGGGACTTTTAACACCCACTGAAGGAAAAATTCTACTCAATGGCAGGAATATTAAGGAGCTTACGGTAGCAAAGCTAGCAGCCCACATTGGAATGGTGTTTCAAAATCCTGATGACCAGATTTTTAAGAATAAGGTTATTGAGGAAGCTTGCTTTGGACCTCTTCAGATAGGTATGGATAGGGAAGAGGCGGAGAGCAGGGCTTCAGAGGCCTTATCATTGGTTGGACTAAAGGGTAAGGAAAATGCAAATCCCTATGATTTAGGACTCTCCTCAAGAAAGCTCCTGGCTATCGCTTCAATCATTGCAATGAATACAGAGGTTGTCATCCTTGATGAACCTACCATAGCTCAGGACCATGCTGGAAGAGAGATAATTAAAGGGGCTATTGAAAAGCTTAAGAATCAAGGAAAGACTGTGATAACAATAATTCATGATATGGATTTTGTTGCTGATATTTTTGAAAGAACTATAGTGTTTTCAGAAGGAAAGCTTCTCTTAGAGGGAAGTACCAGAGAGGTATTCTCACACAAGGAAATACTTGAAAAGGCTCATTTAGAGCAGCCCCATGTAACCAAGCTATCCCATGCCTTAGGCTTTAGTGAGACATTTTTAAGAGCAGAGGAGTTGGTTGCTTATTTGAAGAATAGATAAAATAGGATATGGAAAGTTGATTATTTATATTTATGTATTTAAAAGGACTCCAAGTAGAGTCCTTTAAATTTCTAGTGAGGCTGAAAGATCTTTATAAAGTTTTTTTCTCTATTGGAATCTGAAGCTCTGTGAGCCATTCTGACTCATCTTCTTTGTTCCAGATGCCATCGATATAGTTTTCTCTAGGATTATCTATTACTCTGTAGTTATTTTCTTCAATCCATTTATAAGCATATCCATAGGCTTTTCCCAGTTCTCTATAGGAACCCTTATGCATTACAGAGAGGGCTGTTATAGAGGGGATTTTTTTGAAGACTATATCATCGAAGTCCTCTTTCATTTCCTCCACGGCCTCGCAGAATTCAATACTTATATTTTCCGTCTTGTATTCTCCGTCCAGGTAGGATATAAAGGAATATTCTGGTGAAGCACATTTAAGATCTGGATATTTCTTTGATACCTGTTCACCGATACTTGGTATTGTTTGAAAATAGGCATCGTAGTTAGGTACCACCATTTTTTTGGAGTACACTATGCATTCTGGCAGCTCTTTTATTATTCCTTGATACTTCATTGAGATTACCTCCCCTTCGTTTAATAATATAAATTCGATTCTGGAAAGCTGATCCTGTTCCCTGGCTATTTGAGAGATTAACTCGGCTTTTCTTTTTTCTAATAGGGCTTTAGTGTTTTTATTAGAAATAATT
>JAEXSY010000538.1 GCA_023440105.1 Bacillota bacterium | reverse complement strand
TCTATGGGCATGGAGAAAGAGGTTAATTCCGTTACAGGCTTAATTGGTGGCGATGCTTATAAGCTCAGTGAGTATATTAAAAAAGGGAAAAGCCTTACGGGAATGACTATGGTAAAGGCTATGGCAAGAGCTTTATCCTGCTCTGAGGTCAATGCCTCCATGGGAAGGATTGTAGCGGCTCCAACAGCAGGCTCCTGTGGTATCTTACCAGCGGTTATAATAACTGCAGGGGAACAGCTTAATCTTACAGAAGAAGAGATGGTAATGGGCCTCTTCACCTCTTCAGCGGTGGGAATGATAATAGCGAAGAATGCTACCCTGGCAGGAGCGGAGGGAGGCTGTCAAGCAGAATGCGGCTCTGCTGCAGCTATGGCAGCAGCTGCAGTGGTAGAGATGATGGGAGGAAGTCCTGAGATGGCCTTAAGCGCTGGTGCTATAGTGATAAAAAATATATTAGGCTTAGTATGTGATCCTGTGGCTGGCCTTGTGGAAGTACCCTGTGCAAAAAGAAATGCTGCTGGAGCAGTAAGTGCTCTTACCACAGCAGAGATGGTGATGGCTGGGGTTCTAAGCAGAATACCCTTTGATGATATGATTGAAGCTATGTATAGAATTGGTAAGTCCCTGCCAATGGAGCTGAGAGAGACAGCTATGGGAGGCTGTGCTATTACAAAAAGAGGCATAGAGCTAGCTAAGAGTGTAGGAATGCACAAAGAATATTAATGTTTATGAGCTATAAGGAGTATCATGACTGTAGTGAAGACTACGGCCTTGGTGCTCTTTTATTTGTTAAGTTAATTGGTTATAATCATAAGTATAAACATAGAAAATAGGAGTCCTGAATTATGATGGAGAAAGCTTTTAAAGTACTGAAAAAATATTATGGTTTTCACAGCTTTAAAGAAGGTCAGTATAAAATAATAGAAAGCATTTTAGAGGGAAGGGATACCTTTGCACTCATGCCAACAGGAGCTGGAAAATCAATATGCTATCAAATACCTGCTGTACTTTTTTCAGGAGTAACCATTGTAATTTCTCCTCTGATATCCTTGATGAAGGATCAGGTTGATACCTTAAAATCTATAGGAATCTCCGCTGCCTATATAAGCAGTAGTCTTACCTTTAAAGAAATAAAGGATATCGTAGATGATGCAGATATAGGTATTTATAAGCTTTTATATATAGCGCCAGAGAGACTTGAGCTGGATTCCTTTGTAAAAATTATTAAGGAAATATCTATATCCCAGATTGCCATAGATGAAGCTCACTGTGTATCACAGTGGGGACATGATTTTAGAAGAAGCTATAGAGCTATTGCCCCTTTTATAGAAGGCTTAAAGGAGCGTCCTGTGGTCACAGCCTTTACAGCTACAGCTACAGAATATGTAGTGAAAGATAGCCTTTCACTATTAAGGCTTAAGGAGCCTGAAATCTATTCTGTAAGTCTTGCCAGGGATAATCTTCTCCTTAATATTAAAAAGGTGGAGAGCAGAGATGAAAAGCTTGAATTTATTATAAGCTTCATAAAGAAAAATAGTGAGGTCAGTGGGATTATATATATGCCTACTAGAAAGGAAACGGAGGAGCTTCAAAATTACCTTTTGGCTCTGGGAATAAAGGCAGGAAAGTATCACGGTGGCATGGAGGAAAAGGAAAGAAGCTATTATCAGGAGGAGTTTATTTACGACAAAACCTTCGTAATTGTGGCTACCAATGCCTTTGGTATGGGAATAGATAAGCCTAATATCAGATACATAATTCATTATTCCATCCCTAAGAATATTGAAAGCTATTATCAGGAGATAGGCAGAGGAGGAAGGGATGGAGATCCTTGCAGCTGCTATCTGTTATATAATCCTAAAGATGCGGCACTACAGGAATTTCTTTTAAAGAATAGTTCATCCATAGATAGATTTCCTATTGAGCAGGCGAAGCTTGAAAAGATGGATGAGTATGGTAGATATGAGGGCTGTCTTAGTAATTATATACTTGAATATTTTGGAGAAAAAAACTTGAAAGATTATTGCTCCTGCTGCAGCAACTGTGTTAACAACAGTGCTCTAAAAGACATCACTAAGGAAAGTCAAATGGTATTATCCTGTATATATAGAACCCGGGAGAAATATGGTATAAGCATGCTTACAGATATTCTTAAGGGCTATAGAGGACCAAAGATATCAGAATATAAGCTTTATAATATACCTACCTATGGTATAATGAAGAAATATAGCTCAAAATTTATAAAGGACTTAATAAATACTCTCATAAGAGAGGGATATTTAGATAAAAAAGAAAATACCTATTCAATGGTTAAGCTAAACGGTAAATCTATTAATCTATTAAAGGGCAAGGAACGATTACTTACAAAGCTTGTGGCTGAGGAAGAGGAGGAGATAACCTCATCTCCATTATTCCTTCGCCTAAGAAAGCTCAGAAGAGAACTGGCAGAGAAGGAAGGGCTTCCTCCTTACATTGTATTCTCTGATTCGGTACTGATAGAAATGTGCCGTGCTCTCCCAGAGAGCAAGGAGGAGCTATTAGAGCTTAAAGGAATAGGCGAGATGAAGAGTGACAAATATGGAGCTGAATTTTTAAATATTATAAGATTGTACAAAGGGCAAAAAGTAAATGATATAAGGGGATGATATAATTGGAATATAAGGAATTGATTCTTTTAGTTGATGAAGAAGACAGAGAGATCGGCTATGAAGAAAAGCTTAAGGTTCATGAAAAAGCACTTCTTCACAGAGCCTTTTCTATATTTATTTTTAATTCCAAAGAAGAGATGCTTCTACAGAAAAGAGACAAAGGGAAATACCATTCACCAGGACTGTGGACCAATACATGCTGTTCTCATCAACGAAAGGGTGAAGCTCTGAAGGAAGCAATCCATAGGAGGCTTCAAGAGGAAATGGGCTTTGATGCAGAATTAAAAGAAAGATTTACCTTCATATATAGAGCGGAATTTGACAACGGCCTTACAGAATATGAGCTGGATCATGTTTTTACAGGTATTTATGAGGGGCATATTACACCTAATTCCAGTGAGGTAGAAGACTATAGATGGATTTCCTTTGAGGAGCTTAAAACGGAGCTAAAAGAAAAGCCTGAAATCTATACTTATTGGTTCAAGGCCTCTATAGATAAACTCTTTGATTTGTATAATAGCGGAGAATTACTTGACTAAAAGTTCTTTGTTAAAGGGTATTCCACTCTAGCAGAATAAGCTCTTCTAAAGTCATTAATCCATCTGGTGCTTAATATAATAATATTATTAAGATAGTGCAGGTGGAATGATGAGCTACAGAAAAATTATTGATAAGGAATGCAGCGATTTAACCATGCTTGCAGATATGCTCTTTAAGCTTTCTAATTCTTATAAGATGCTTTCCGGAGGAGCTGCTGATTTAAATGGTATAGCTCTTGCTAGGAAGAAGGATGTAAGAGATGCAGTAAAAAGAGTATCAGCTCTTGGAGAGGTTATTGATGATCTTATAGAAACCATTGATTATATAGACTGTGCTTTTTTTGATTATTCCAAGCTTAAGGCGGAATATATAGCCTGCAAGACCAATATTGATATAATTAAAGCTGAGGTAGATGAGGAGTTAAATCCCTTTCCCTTAACAGAAAAGAAGCCTTGAGATAGGCTTCTTTTTTATACCTTTTTAAATTTATAATTACTTACCATTAGGTAGGATAGCAATAGAAGGAAGGCTATAGGTAGTCCTCTCATAACATATACGCTTTCAGTGAAGGTAGTGATTAATACAAATAAGGCTATAAAGCTTCCAGCAACAGTGATAGGAATACCTGTGAATACTCCATCAAAACTGCTTGCATTATATCTAGCTAATCGATAAGCACCACATATAGGAAACAGCAATAACAATGCGTAGCCTATAAAGCCTCCTGGACCTAAGGTGTTAAAGCTATATAGGGTATACAGCAGGAGGGAAGGTGCAACTCCAAAGGAAACTAGGTCAGCTAATGAATCAAGCTCTTTTCCCAAAGGACTTGATACATCTAAATATCTAGCAATTCTTCCGTCATATCTATCAACCAAGGCTGCAAGTAAAATAAATATAGAAGAGGCTCTATAGTCATTATTAAAAAGACCCAATATTGAGAGTATCCCAAAGGACAAGTTTATAAAGGTAAAAGTATTAGGAATAGTACTCTTTCTCATTAAATAATTCACTCCTAAAGAATAATGAATCCAAATAGAATTAAAAAAATAATATAATTGCTTATCAGGATCGATATTAAAATCATACTATTATATTATACAACAAATATTAATCATTTAAAACTCAATAATACTGTTAAGTTCTAGTAATTAATATTCCTTGTTGAAAAAGCTATGAGAACTAGTTTAATTCCATATTATTTTGTTGCATAAAAGCTATTAAATTAATATAATTAAAATGTA
>JAEXSY010000398.1 GCA_023440105.1 Bacillota bacterium | reverse complement strand
GGATATTGCTTCCTCTAGGGACTTATCAAGCTTCTGCTTTTCATGAATGAGCTTTTTTATAGCCTGCTGCTTTGAAGATAAGGACTCCAGCTCTGTAAATTTTTTTATATAATCATTGGCTGCCTCTAGGGATGTTACAGTTATGCCGCTTCCAGCGGAAACTTGGACTATCCCTACGTCCTCTAAAAGGTGCATAGATCGCCTTATGGTTTCAGGGGAGACATTATATTCACCAGCCAGGATTGAACGTCCTTTAAGCTTATAGCCCACAGGAATATCTTTTTTTGCAATTCGACTGGCGATATCAATTGCTATCTGCTGATACACAGGGGTTACTACTTTTTTTTCCATTATCATTCCTCCCTTATGGCATAATTTTATAATAGAAAACTATGTTTTGACAACATACTTATGAGCTAATATTAGGAACCTAAATGATAATAAAGAATATTATAGGATTATAGAGACTGAAGGTAGTTAGAGTATTAATTAAATAACCCTTCGTTTTTATCCCCCTAATTGGTGCTTGTAGAAACCCACTATAAGCATCTTTTTTAAAAACATAAAGAGGATGGTAGAAATCTACCATCCTCAAGGATATTAGTGATATTATCTTCTAAAAGCATTTATTATGAGAAGAAGAACAATGGCTCCAACGATAGCTACCAATGCACTGTAAAGATTAAAGCCTGTTACACCATCTCCACCTAAGAAGCTGAATATCAGTCCACCGATAAAGGCTCCTACTATACCAACAACAATGTTAGCGACAGCTCCCATTCTTGCATTGTTACCAGTAACCATGCTAGCTATCCAACCAGCAAAAGCTCCTAAAATAATCCAAGCAATAATTCCCATAAATATTCCTCCTTTAGTAATTTATTTAAATTAATTGCATTTAAAACATTTAATGGGTTTGAATTTCCTTACATTTAGAATAATACAGACCTTAATTTCATGCAATGGATAAACTTTAAACTTAAAGTTAATATATATTAAGAAAAAACAAACGAAAATATATAAATTTCCATTTGGTAAAGTTTTATTTAAGTTTTCATATAATATGATTCTAATATTTTTATATAAAAATACCTATGGCTTCTAAATATTTATAAATAAACCTGTACCTGTTTATTTAATGTGTATCATAAGCCATAGGTGTTTTGCTTTTATTTCTTTTTCATATAAGCTATAGTGGAGGCTCCAGGTCCTGCATGGGTTCCTATAACGCAGCCTACGGGATGTACGGAATAATCTTCAAAAGAAAAGTATTCCTTCGTTTTATTAATTAACAATCTGCATTTATCATCATTTTCTGTATAGCCAAAGTAAATGGGAAAGTTCAAATCTATAGTGCCTTCTTTGTCCATTTCTTTTATTAGACTGGTAATACTATTATTTGTGCCTCTTGCCTTTCCTACAACGGCAAGAGAACCATCCTTTAAAGCTACTATAGGCTTTAGATTTAAGAGACTTCCAACAATGGCATTGCTTTTTGATAGACGTCCACCCCTTAGAAAATACTCTAAGGTATCCACTACAGCATATATTGCAACTCTACTTTTAGCATCTTCAAGAGCTTGCACTATTTTTTGTGGGGCATCTTCCTGCTCTTTCAGTTTTAAGGCATAATCTACTAAAAGTCTGAGTCCCATAATAGAGGATAGAGTATCTACAATGTAGATATGATCATATTCTGCAAGTTCCTTTGCTATTTGTGCACTCTGGACTGTGCCACTGATTTTACTGGAGACTAGCAGCACTATGGCAGCTGCACCAGCTTTCTTTACCTCTAAAAATAATTTTAAGAAATCCTCTGGAGAAGGCTGTGAGGTAGTGGGAAGCTTTTTGGCTTCCTTAAGCATAGGATAAAATTTATCAGGTTTTATATCTATACCTTCTTTGTAGGATTTGTCCTCAAAAATTACGTTTAAGGGTACAATTCCTATACCTCTTTCTTTTCCTTCTTCTATTGTAATGTCAGAGGTAGAATCAGTTATTATTTTAATTTCCATTATCAATCTCCTATAGAAATAATTTAGTTAAAGAAATTTAATTAAATTCTTTTAATTAAATTATAAGCTATATGTTTTATATGTCAATATAAATAAAAAAAGGAAAGAAAAATATTTAAATAATATGATTATAGGCTATAATAGACAATGAAGAAATAGATATTAGCCGGTAAATGAATGTGATAACAAATATATATAAAGTGAGGTAATTTAATTGATTAAGGTTGGAGATTATAACATATTGAGAGTGATAAAGGAAAAAGGTAAGGGTTACTTGCTAAAGGAGGAAGGCATAAAGGAGGGAGAAGAGGTGTTTCTTCCTGAGCTTAATACTGGTGATAAAGAGCTGGAGGTAAATGATAAAATAAGTGCATTTGTATATAGAGATAATCAAGGAAAGTATATAGCTACTCTTGAGAAGCCAATAGCTAGAGCAGAGGAGCTTGCTTATCTCAAGGTGGTGGGGTTAACTACCTTTGGTGCTTTTGTGGATATGGGATTAGACAGAGATGTTTTAGTTCCATTAAAGGAAAAGATATATCCCTTCAAAAAGGATAAAAGCTATTTGTTTTATGTATATGTGGATAAGACAGGAAGGCTCGCTGCTTCTGCTTATGTAGAAAAGCATCTCCAAGTGGATCATAGCTATAAAGTAGGAGATGAGGTTAAGGGTTCTGTATATGGCTTTCAAAGCAATAATAGCTTAAAGGTAGCTGTAGAAAATAGATATAAGGGAGTAGTACTTCACAATGAATATTTTACTAGGATAGAGTACGGTGATAGTTTAACCTTTAGAGTTAATAAAATATATGAGGATGGAAGGCTTGGTCTTACTCCACGAAAAGCTGCAAAAGAGGAGCTGCCAGTTCTAGAAGAAAAGATAATAGAATACTTAAAGAGTAATAATGGCTTTATGACCTTTAACGATAGAACATCTCCAGAGGAAATATATAATGTGTTTAATGTAAGTAAAAATTACTTTAAAAATGCTCTGGGAGGACTGATGAAAAAGAAGCTTATCGCCCAAGATGAAAAAGGAACAAGATTGATAGATTGAAGAGAAGCGAGTGATATAAATGGAAAATGTTATAAGGGCAGCTGTGAATAATAGAAGAATACTTCATAAAAATCCTGAGCTCTCTAGAGAAGAGTTTCAGACTTCAAAGTTCATAAAAGAAAAACTAGAGGAAATAGGTATTGAGGTTTTAGAGGGTTTTACAGGCACTTCTTTAGTTGGTATTATCAGAGGTGGAATGCCAGGACCTACTATAGGGCTGAGAGCGGACATAGATGCTCTGGCTATTCAGGAGAAAAGCACTAAGGAATATAAGTCACAAATAAATGGTGCTATGCATGCCTGTGGACATGACGGACATATTGCTATGCTTTTGGCTGCTGGAGAGCTTTTGTATAAAGATAGAGATAGTATTTCTGGCAATATTAAGCTAATTTTTCAGAGCGCTGAAGAGCAGTATGGTGGTGCAGATAATTTGGTTAAGGAAGGAGTTCTTGAGGCCCCTTTTGTGGACGCTGTCTATGCTATTCATATTTGGCCAACCCTCGAAAAAGGAAAGATTGGGCTGAAGGATGGTCCTCTAATGGCTTCTTCTGCGGTTTTTACTGTTAATATAAGAGGAACCTCCTGTCATGGAGCTATGCCTCAAATGGGAAAGGATGCTTTAGTTTGTGCAGCGGAGATGGTTGGAGCACTACAGAGCATTATATCAAGAAGTGTAAATCCTTTAGAACCGGCTGTGTTGACCATTGGAAAGCTAAATGCAGGTACTGCGTTTAATATAATTCCAGGAGAGGCTTTCTTTACTGGAACTGTGAGGACAACAAGTAAGGAAGCAGAGGATATAATCGAGGATAGGATGAATATTATTATTAAGGGAATAGCGGAAGCCTACGACTGTCTAGCTACCGTGGATTATAACAGGATATATCCAGTAACAATAAATTCTCCTAGGGCTATAGAAGAAGCAAGAAAAATTATTAAAAGAGATATTGGTGAGGATTTTATAGAAGAAATACTATTACCAACTATGACAGCTGAAGATTTTTCCTTTTATCTCCAGGAGAGGGATGGGGCTATGCTTTTGTTAGGCTCAAGGGATGAGGTGTATAACAAGCCCCTGCATCATGAAAGCTTTGATTTCCATGAAGAAGAGGTTATGGAGAAGGGGATAGCTCTCCTCTATAATTTAGGTATGAAAGCTTTTAAAGAATAAGATAACAATGCAGAGAAACCATGAGCATAAAAAACACTTGCTATCAGAAATAGCAAGTGTTTTTTATATTATTATTTTTCCTTATAAATATGTAATTTCAGAACTTTTATTAATCGAAAATAAAGGGAACCTTCCAGGCCTTATAGCTATCAATTTCCTTAGAAAGATATATTTCTGAGAGATCCTCAAAGCCTCCATTAGCCTTAAACTCTTTAAGGAATTCATTGATTTTATTTTTAAGCTCTGGATTGCTCTTGGATACCGCTATTCCCCAGTTTTGGGCATAATCCTCTAAGATATAGGAAATATGAGTTGCTACAGGGTATAGCTTCCAATATTTAAATACGGTTAATTCATCCTGGATGAAAGCATCAGCCTGAGAATTAACCACTGCTTCTGCAGCTTCTTTGTCTGTATCATATTCTGATATTTTTGCTTTGTTAAGTTTTTTGGATGCATAGCTACTTCCCACAGAACCTTTCTTTACTGCTATGGTATATTCTGATTTATCTAGATCCTCAAGGCTATCAATAGAAAGTACTTCATTAAGAAGCACTGAATACTTCACCTTTGCATAGGAATCTGAGAAATCTACAAGGGCTAATCTTTCCTGTGTTACAGGAAGGGAAGAGATAACTATCTCAGCTTTACCATCTATTATTGAAGCTACGAGGTTGTCATAAGGAATATTAATTATTTCTATATCACGATGTAAGTAATTTCCTAGCTCTTCTGCCAGTGATACACTTAATCCTTTAGCTTCCCCTTGGGCACTTATAGTTTCAAAGGGTGGATAGGATAAGTACATACCTACTTTAAGAATATCCTTTGCTTCTGAAGCTTTGATATTATCAACTTTTTTTGATTCCTTGGAACAGCCAGTGAAGAATAAAAGTGTACAAAGGAATAAAAGGATCAGAGCTTTAGGTGTGTTTTTTTTCATACCAACCCACTCTCTCTAAATAGTATTAATATTTTATTAACTTATGGTAGATTATATCATAAGTTATGTTAAAAGTATATTTTCATTTTGTTTCATTTTAAATTTTGTTCTTTGGAGCCTTATAAAGAATAATTCCTCTTTATTTTTCATTAAAAAACCAGTATACTTAAACTATAAAATATTTACAAATTATAAATAAAAAGGATAAAAATTACTGAATCATTAAGGGGAGTCAATATGAATTACATAATTCTTGGTTGTTTGTCATTTGTCTTTTTCTATTTCTTTGACTATTTAAATGATATAGGAAAACAGAGGATAAAAATAATTAGCGGTTTATCAGGCATTATAATGATTGTTTATGGAACTATAGGAATAACTTTTTTAGGGGATGTTATTCCGGAGAGAAATGTCCTAAGATGGTTATATTTAATTTTGTCTTTATTTTTCCTACTTTGCTTAATATATTCCCTTTTTTTAGAGCTTCCCTTCTCGAAAACCTATGGAGGTAAGGAGTTCCATACTGGCTTAGTTAAAACAGGGACCTACAGCCTCTGCAGGCATCCTGGAGTATTGTGGTTTTTTTTGATGTATTTTTTTTATGGGCTATATCTAGATTCTGATATAATGCTCTTAGCTTCCTTAATTTGGACATTCCTTGACGTGATATATGTAATACTTCAAGAAAAATATTTTTTTACCAAAAATTTTTCTGATTATGGTGAATATCAAAAATCAACACCGATGCTTATACCTAATATTAAAAGTATCAAGAGATTTATTAAAAAGCCTAGTGCTTAAGCTTTAAAGAATAGATAATAATAGTTTAAAAAGACGTAAATGTTTACAACAAAAGGAGAGAAATTTATGAATCTTGAAGATATGCTTATTAATCAGGAGTATGAGGCTATTTGGGAAAAATATTGTGGTTATATTGATTTAACCATGGATGAGGTAATGGATATTCAAGAAAGATTACTATTGGAACAAATAGAGCTCCTTTCTAACAGCTACATAGGAGAAAGAGTAATGGGAAAAGGAGTTAAGCCTAAAAGCATTGAAGAGTTTAGAAGGGTGGTTCCTTTAACTACTTATGAGGATTACGCAGATATTCTTTTGAATAAACAAGAAGACAAGCTACCCTCTAAGACTAAGTACTGGATACAAACAACCTGGAAGGGAGGGAGTAATCCTGTAAAGCTTGCCCCTTTTTCAGAGGAGATGGTTAAGGAGCATAAAAGATGCATGATAGCAGGTCTTCTTTTTGCTACCTGCGAAAAGAAGGGCCGGGTAAATATTAGAAGAAATGATTCCTTCCTGTATGGAATGGCACCTCTTCCTTATCTCACAGGAATGCTGCCATATATAGTAGAAGAGGAGATAAAATTTAATTACCTTCCTCCTTTAGAGGAAGCTCAAAATATGTCCTTTGAGGAAAGAAATATCAGAGGTTTTCAATTAGGCTTAGAAAGAGGAATTGATTTATTTTTTGGTATTTCTAGTGTTTTAATAAGGATTGGCGAAAGCTTTGCTAACAGAGCTGGTGATAATAAAAGCAGTATGATGAAGGGGTACAAGCCCAAAACCATAAAAATGTGGTATAGACTTATTACTGCCTACATAAAAAGCAAAATATATAAAAGACAAATACTACCTAAGGATATCTGGAAGCTAAAGGGCCTTCTTTGTGCTGGTACAGATAGCAAGGAGTATAAAGAAAGATTGGAGTATTATTGGGGAAAAAAACCCATTGAGGCTTATGGAGGAACAGAGATAACCTTTGTGGCTACTGAAACCTTTGGCGATAAGGGGATGACTTTTTATCCTGATGTGAATTTTTTAGAATTCATTCCTGAAAAAGAATCCTTGAAAAGTATTAAGGATAAGAGCTACATTCCTCAGACAGTCCTACTCAATGAGTTAAAAGCAGGTGAAAGGTATGAGATTGTAACCACTAAGCTTAAGGGGGGAGTCTTTGTAAGATACAGGGTTGGAGATATAATAGAGTGTACTGCTTTAGATAATAAGGAGTATGGTATATATCAGCCTCAAATCCGTTATGTAGATAGAATTTCTAATGTGATTGATCTTGCAGGCTTTACCAGGATAACCTCAGACACTATGGAAGCTTCTATAAAGAGAGGACAGCTGCCTATTAAGGAATGGGTAGTAGCAAAGGAATATAGGGATAGGGAGCCGGTGCTTCATTTATATTGTGAATTAGAAGAGGTGGCTATAACTAAAGAAGAGGTGAAGTCTAGGGTAAGGAAGGCATTAAGAGAGGTGGACCATGACTTTCAAGATATGGAGCAGCTCTTAAAAAGAGATCCTCTTGTAGTAACTATAGTAGAATCCGGAAGCTTTAATAAATTGAAAGAGAAAAAAGATTTGAGAGTTTCTAAGGTTAATCCAGGAGATGAGATAATTAACTTGATTACTAGCTAATGATACAGAGGTGATAAAGATGAGCTTGCTTACTATAAAGACTGTTTTTCCAGCAGTGGCCTTTATATGTTTTTTGCTATTATTATTAATATTTCTTTATTCTAAGAAAACAAAAGAAAGAATTATATACAGTATCTTTTTAATAGCTATGTCTATATGGTCTTTAGGCTCATTATTTATGAGGCTTCAGTTCCTGGGAGACGTACTTTTGTGGAATAAGCTCATATGTGCAGTGATGATTGGAACTTCATTGATTTTTTATCATTTTTCATTGGTTTTTGTAAAACTTAAGATAAATAAGAAGAGCCTGTACCTGAATTACTTTATCGCCTTCCTTTTATTAATAGTAAATGGATATGGAGCGTTGATTACAGAGGCTACAATCACAC
>JAEXSY010000385.1 GCA_023440105.1 Bacillota bacterium | reverse complement strand
TTCAATTCAGGCATATGCTCTTACTCCTTTACTTTTTTCTTATAGTTATTATTTCCTATTTTTCCAGCTCACTATACATAAAAAGAACGTTAGTAGATTTGTTTTACACAAACCTGCTAACGTTCCCTTTGATGAGGTCTTTTCTAAGTTTATTGGTAAGGATTCACCTGCTTATGTACCCAATAAATATGTTTCTATAGAGGATGGAATAGCTACACTTAAAAAGTTTAATGCTATAGTTGTATTAGCCCATCCTATCCTTATCAAAAGAAACTCCTACAAAGAGATAGCTTTGAAGGGCTTTGATGGTATAGAAGCTTATTATACCTCCCATTCTCCTAAAGCTATTGAGGAATACTCTCTTTTTGCAAAGAAGCATAATCTTCTTATTTGCGGTGGTTCTGACTTCCATGGATTAAAGGATAGTAATCATGGGTACTTAGGAGAGATTTCCCCTCTTGAGCCTGATATTCAGAGTTTTATGGACGCCTTACAAAAATAACAAAACCAATAGTGAGCCTTTTATTAAGCTCCCTATTGGTTTTTAAACTTTTTATCTATTAATCCTGCAAAAATGCCTTGTAGCCTTTAGTGGTTTCATAAATATCAGCCTTGCTAGCTACCTCCCATGGGGCATGCATATTTTGAAGAGCAACACCACAGTCGATTACTTCCATGCCGTATTGAGCAAGAATATATGCAATGGTTCCTCCGCCGCCCTGATCAACCTTTCCCAGCTCTGAGGTCTGCCATGTAACGCCATTTCTGTCCATAATCTCTCTTATTTCAGCCATAAACTCAGCATTAGCATCATTACAGCCACTCTTTCCTCTAGCTCCTGTGTATTTATTAAACACTAGCCCTCTACCAAAAAATGCTGCATTCTTTTTCTCCATAACAGAAGGATAGTTCGGGTCATAGGCAGCACTTACATCAGAGGAGAGCATCTTAGAATTGGCAAGAGCTCTTCTCAGCTTAAGCTCGCTATAATCTCCTGCAAGGTCCATTACCTCTGCTACAGTATTTTCAAAGAATCTTGATTCCATACCAGTGGCACCTATGCTCCCTACCTCTTCCTTATCAACAAATAGTGCAACCTGGGTAAGTCTGCTAGGCTTACTGTTTATAATAGCCTCAAAGGAAGTGTATGCACAAATTCTATCATCCTGACCATATGCCATTACCATGCTTCTATCAAGACCGTAATCTCTTGCCTTTCCTGCAGGAACGACCTCAAGCTCTGCGGAAATAAAATCTTCCTCAACAAAATCATACTTTTCCTTTAAAGAGGTTAATATAGCATATTTTACCCTATCCTTTATCTCTTTATCCTTTATCGGTCTACTTCCTACTAATATGTTTAGATCCTCTCCTTCTACAACCTTGTTTCCCTTTTTCTCTAGTTGATCCTGAGATAAATGTATTAATAAATCAGAAACCCCTATAACAGGATCACTTTCATCTTCTCCTATAACTAGCTTTACAGTAGTTCCGTCCTTCTTAACTACCACTCCATGAATAGCTAATGGTATAGCTACCCACTGATATTTTTTTATTCCACCATAATAATGGGTTTCTAAAAGTGCCAGCTCTTCCTCTTCATATAAAGGATTCTGCTTTAAGTCAAGTCTCGGTGAATCAATATGTGAGCCTAAAATCTTCAAACCCTTTTCAAATGATTCGGTACCAAGAACAAACATCACTAGTCCCTTACTCTTATTTATAGCATACACCTTATCACCAGGCTTAAGCTTTTCCCCCTTCTTTATAAGCTCAATAATATTCAAAAAGCCATTAGCTTCTGCAAGAGAAGCTAGCTCCAGAGCACATTCCCTTTCAGTCTTGCATTTAGATATAAATTCTTTATACCTTTCTGAAAGGCTAAAAACCTCTTTTATGGTGCTCTCGTCATAGGTATCCCATGCATTTTTCTTTACCGCTGTAATTTGATTCATATTTATCCCTCCTCTAATATATAATTGTATAACAATTAGGAAACGTATACAAACAAAAAAATGACAAAAGCTAGTTACCTTCTAGCTTTTGTCTTCTAATAGCTTTTCCATTCTCTGATCTATAATATCTACCGGTGATACCTCGGACATTAAGTTGTATCTATAATTAGCTGCTGCTGCTTCAATAATAACAGCAATATTTCTTCCAGGTCTTATAGGAATGGTTATCTTCTTAAGCTTAACTCCAAGAACATCTATAAAATCATCACTTAAGCCCAATCTATCATAGTTTCCGTCATCCTTCCAATGTTCCAGGCTTACAGTTATAGAAATAGTTTTTTTAGGAATTATGGAGCTTAATCCATATAGTGCTGAGACATCAATAATCCCCATGCCCCTTACTTCTAGCATACCAAAGGTTATTTCCGGGGATATGCCTATAAGCTCACCATCGATTTCCTTTATATCTACTGCATCATCAGCTACCAGCCTATGACCTCTTTTAATAAGTTCTAAGGCTGACTCACTTTTTCCTATACCGCTTTCTCCTGTAATAAGCATACCTATTCCATAAACATCTACAAGAACTCCATGAAGTCTTGTCTCAGGAGCCATCTTATCGGCTAAATACATAGTTAGTTTACTTATGAACTGGGTAGTTATTAATTTAGTTCTTATAACCCATCTCTTACTCTTTTTTGCATATTCTAAGACATCCCTATGAGGCTCTAACCCTCGAGTAATAATAAGACAGCTGATATCAAAGCTAAAAAACTTAGTCAATCTTTTTCTTCGAATCTCCGGAGTCATATCTTCAATGAAACTCCATTCTGCTTTTCCTACCACCTGTATTCTTTCCGGTGCGAAATAATTATAAAAGCCTGAAAGCTGAAGACCAGGTCTATTGATATCAGAAACGTTAATAATTACATCTTTTTCTCCTTCAACTAGAACATCAAAGTCAAAATCTTTAATTAGCTTTTGTACCGTAACCGCTTCTATTTTTATCCCCCCTTAATTTTTATTATTCTTTATTCCTTTAAGCTGTGATCTCAGGTTATTTTTAACTCTATCTACATATAATCTTCTTAGCTCAGCCTGTTCTTCCAGCTCTTCCTTTGTTAAAGGTTCCTCTTTGCTTTTATTATATAAAAAATTTATACGTTTAGTAAGGGTTTCTATGTCCATATTACTTTCCCACCTTTATTAATAGTATTATCCTTATCTTCAATGTAATTATATATTAATATGTTAAATTATCATATTATTTTTTTTGATATTCTTCTACAAACCATTTTATTCTTAAACTGCACTATTTCAACCTTTTAAGATATTTTACATTTTTTTCCAAATAAAAAATTAATATCTTTAATAATTTTTTTATCCATTTTTATATTATTATGTAGCTTAATAGCAAAGAGTTTATTTTTATTTTTTTCTTAAGCTCTGTTAATATATAACTAACAAGGTCAAAGGATGACACTGGAGGTTACCAAGGATATGGATATATTGAATCTTAAAATAAGAATCGTAAGAAGGTTGATGCATATTTTATTAGGATTTAACTCTCCTTCAAATAAGTATGTAATTAAATGCAGCCAATTTTTAGATACACTTATTGTCAAAAGCCAATTAGACCTCATAAATAAGAACAAAAATAAAAAAATAAATTACAATCTATTTCATTCTAAAAACATCGGTTATGGTAAAAAGAAAGAAGAGTCCTTAAGAGAAGTGTCTTAAATAAAAATTGCCTCACAAAAGTGAGGCAATTTATAAATCAATTATTGTATCCCAACATGCCGTCACACCTATAAATTCATACCTGCACCTCGCAGGTGGGTTTCTCTCATCCTACTTCTGTCAACTACCTGCTTTGTAGCTCCACATCTGTAGATTTATTGAGAATCCCGTATTCACACTGTAGGTTGAATACTATAAGCTTCGCGGACATCTCAGGATTTATTCTTATTATAGCATATATTGATAAAATTTCAAGTAAGCCTATAATCCTATTTCTTCCACTATACTATCTATATCCATTTCTTCATTGCCAAAAGCCAGTATAAATTCTAAATAGCTATAATTTAAGGAATCAATTTCATAGGAAACAAATTGGGCTGTTACTTCAAATTCCTCCATTATCTCTTCCATACACTGACCTACATTATCAATTGCAAGGTCACTTAAGTAAGGAAGAAAGAAATCCTTTAGCCATTCTTCACTGTCCTCTTCATAATCACTCTCATCATTAGAATAAGCTCTAGCTGCCTTAAGCTCCGCCTCATCAAAATCATAGAATGCTCTGTAAACCAATTCCTCTCCCTTGTAATCCAGCTCTTCTACCTCTGAAAAATCATTATCTAGTAAATACTCTTTTATCTCTTTATTATTCATGTTAATTGCTCCTCCTATTTATCATTATTATATAGTAAGTTTTTGTATTCTTTATTTACTGCCTTAAATTCTTCGTCGTCCTCAACCATATTATATTCTATCCCATTATCATCTTCATCAACTCTAAATACATAGGCATCATCCTCATCACCTTCTAAAGGAGCCAATATTACATACTCTGTTTCATTTAAATATATTCTAGCAACAGCCTCCAGCTCAACTACGTTTCCATCCACATCTTTAAACTTCATAGTTACCTTATCTTCCATGATAAAACTTCCTTTCTTAAACAAATTATTGTTTTTCAGTCTTAGCTTTAGTTACCCCAAAAAACGACTCTCTATATAATAACATAGAGTTTGTAATCTTATAGTATTATTATAGTTAACCTATCTATCTCTGTAAAGAATTTCAATAGAATGCTCCTTAAAACACAAATTATATGCAAACAAAAACATATTGTAAATATTAACATTTATGTTATATAATAGATAACAACTAGTCTTTTTCAACAATATAATAAAAAGGAGAAAGAATCTATGAGGAAATTATCTGTAGACTTAATGTTAATTTTATTACTGAGTGGTGTAAGTGCTTTTGCTGATGAATTTAATATCTAAGCATATAATATTATTATAGGTTAATAAATAATCTTTAAATATATAGGTGATAACATGAAAAAAATCTTTTGTGTATTTTTCTTAATTACAAATCTATTCCTTTTTATGAACATATATAATCTCTTTTGTGAAAAGGACATATCTGATACTTTTAGCATATTTGGATACAATCAAAAATACAAAAACTTTTCAGTAAGCTTTCATACTGATTTAAATAATAAATCATCAAAAGAATTCATATCTTTCTTGAAGGCTTTAGCAGAAAATAATAATGTAGAAATAATTCGTCCTCAGTACAATTATGCTGATAATAAATATATATTTTATATAATGTCTACCAGAAATATCGCTGAAAGTATGGGTTTAGTTACTACCGAATTTGTTGACTTTATAAATGAATCCGAAAAATTTTACACAAATAACAGTTCAAATATAAACGGAAGCTACTTTTACTTACTTAATCCTGATCTTCAATTAAAAATTTATCCTTTAAATAAGATTATAAATGCTGTGCCAATCTCTGGAGAGTATACAGTGTATTGTGAGTCAGATGAAGATTTACTTAATACTCAAATGCTACTTCAAGAGCAATATGGAAACTTTATTACTGGTTTCTATAATTATAATCAAGAACTATTGAATATCCAGTCAGAATATAATAGTCTTCTTAAAACATTATTATCCCTTTCTTTCATAATTACAATGATTATACTGTTATTCATGCTTTCACAAGCTTTGAAGAAAATAGCCCTATTAAAGCTTAATGGCTATTCAAGCTTTAATATAGCTGTGGATATATTCGCTAAATACTTTCTATACCTTATTTTTCTATCAGGCGCTATGTTTGCTGTGTTATTTTTTGTCACAGCAGGTGAAATAAATGTGAGGACAATTCCCTTTGCTACTTATTTAACTAAAGCACTGATGGCAGAAATACCTTTAATTGTTTTAATTCTTCTTTTAAATACTTTAATATTAAAAGCTCTACAGCTGCCAAAGCTTATAAAAAATCATAACTTTAATAAGCCTCTTCTAAATACCAATTATTTTATTAAGATTTGTTTTCTTGCATTTTTTTTACCCTATATATTTCAAAGCTTTTCTGAGGTCACAGCTTCTTTTATGATAGTAAAGGAAATGAATAGCTATGAAGCCGCCTCGGAAATGATATATCTAGAAGGCTTTAAGGATGGTTATCGATTCGATGGCTACGACCTTGTAAAATTCTATAAAGATAGGGAGGATCCCGTTTTTCTAAAGTATCAGGAGGATTATGAATACTTTAATAAAATGGGAGCTATATATTTTCAAGGCTACTCTGTAGCTGTAGACGATGAAACCTTAATCCCCTCAATAGCGTTTAATATGAACTACTTAAATAAATATCCAGTATATTATCCTAATGGGGAAAAGGTTACACTGAATAACATTGGTAAAAAGATTTATATACTAGTTCCTGAAAAATATATGCACCTAAATATATCTCCCTCAATGTTTCTCACAGAAGATAATGAAACGGAGATAATTCCTATATCTAACAATAACCATTATTATAATTTTTATTTAATGATGACGGCCAATAATGAAGGTAATGGAGACAGTATATTAATGGTATACACCGATGATGCTTTTAGAATGGATAAATCAATCTTTAATGGAGTATACTTTCAGGGAATAGCTCCTGAGGAGCTTAATGATAACCTTGAGAAAATTAGCTACAAGGACAAGGTAGAGATTAGGAATCTTGAAGAGAGCAGGAGTAATTTAACTAGCTCTATACTAAAGCATTCTAATAAAGCTTTATTTTTTCTTATCATAACCTTTTTACTAACCATAGGTGTAAATGCTGAATATGATTACTTATACTTCAAGGCCTATAAGAAGAGAATTATAATTAAAAAGCTAACAGGGTATTCATTCTTCCCCTTATACCTAAACATTATAATAGAAGGTATTTTAGCATATATCATTCCATTAGCTATCATGTATAGGAGCAAAACTGATATTAATTATAGACTTCTCTTAGGTATGATAGCCTTAGAAGTCCTTATACTTCTAATCTTCGATAGAATACTAAATAGAAATAGATTAGCCTCAGAGCTAAAGGAGGTTTAATATGATGATAGCTAAGCTAGAGAATATCAATAAAGCTTTTGGACCAAAAAAGCTTTTTAGTAATTTAAATTTGGAAATAAATAAGGAGCAGTTATATGGAATCGTGGGACCTTCAGGCTCTGGAAAATCTACACTGCTTAACATTCTTGGTCTTTTGGATAATCCTACTGGAGGAAAACTAACCTTATTTGATAAGGAAAATATCAAGATAAATAGTCGCTCAGCCATGCTCCTCCATAGAAATAAGATAGCCTATATCTTTCAGAATTATGCGTTATCTGATAACGATACTGTTTACTATAATCTAAAAATATCACTGAAGTATACTAAAATTAAAAATAAAGATGAAGAAATAAAAAAAGCCCTGAAGCTAGTTGGGCTGGAAGGCTATGAAAAGAATAAAATATACACCCTATCAGGAGGAGAGCAGCAGAGGGTTGCCATTGCAAGGGTTCTCCTAAAGCCCTGTGAGCTTGTCCTAGCAGACGAGCCTACTGGTAACCTGGACTCTGCCAACAAGGCTGAAATACTCAAGCTCTTCAAAACCCTGGTTACGGAGCATAAAAAGACAGTAGTTGTAGTAACCCATGACC
>JAEXSY010000354.1 GCA_023440105.1 Bacillota bacterium | reverse complement strand
GTAGAGAGGTAGGGCTTAAGGTTCAGCCATTTTCCTTGAAGAGCATTACTATAAAAGTCTCCTTGGCTATCGGAGGCAGCAAACAATATGTCAAAGTCTCCATTAGTATTAATCAGAGAATTTACCTTTGAGCCGTATTCATCCCAGTTGACTTTTTTATACTGAACAGTAACGTTTATTTTTTCCTTTAATAATCTGTTTAACTCCTTGTTTACCAGGTCCAAGTCTTGGTCAGGCTCTCCTATGGTGTAATATATTAAGTTAACTGGTTCTATAGGGTTATTTTCTATTTCCTTGGGGTCCTCCTTTGAGCAGCTCGTTAATAATATTATTAGGGGCAGGAAAAGTAATAAAAGCTTCTTCAAGTAAATACCTCCTCATCCTTATAGACCTATATTTTTTATATTGTAAATTCTTAAATCACTGGGGGAAATATTGTAATGTGCTTTAAAATGAACATAAAAGTTATTTAAATAATCATAGCCAACAAGGGAAGCGATCACTGCTATTTTTTCATCAGTGGTTTCGATGAGCTCCTTTGCCTTTAGCATTCTGTAAGCTGTGAGGTATTCAGAAAACTTCATCCCTGTATCCTTTATAAAAATCCGTCCGATATATTTACTGTTCATCTTAAAGAGCTCTGCTATATCTGTCAAAGATAAATTAGAGCTATACTGACTATGTATCAATAATAATATTTTATTGGTGATTTTTGAAAAGCTATCCACAGGAGCATTTAGTATTGGGTCCATGGCTGATTCTTCTTCAGGATTTTTGGCTATTGAGCCCTTTAAGGAGTTTACGATTATATTCTCAATAACTGTTTCCAGGGCATTGGTATCAATAGGCTTTAAAAGATAGTCTACGGCGCCATTTTTCATGGATAAACGTACATATTCAAAGTTATCATAGCCACTGATCATTATATAGTGAGTTTCGCTGCCATTTTCTTTTAAGCCTTTAATTAGGTCATAGCCCCATTTAGAGCCAATGCTCACATCCACTAAAGCTATATGAGGTTTAAAATCAACCACCATACAGAGGGCCTCTTCGTAGCTAGCTGCAGTGAGGATGTGGTTTATTCCAAAACGCTTCCAATCTATTAAAAGCTTCATGTTATCTCTAATATCCTTTTCATCATCTATAATTAGTAATCTATACATATACCTCACCGCCTTCCTTTGTTTTTTTGATTGAAACTCTGATAGTTACACCAGAAGGGCTGTTGTTATTTATGGACATATTCACTCTGTTTCCATAAAAATAGTATAGCCTCGAATAAATGTTTAGAAGACCTATTCCACCCTGGAAGCTGTCACTCTTATTTAAATCCTCTGTGGGAGAAAATAAGCTGTTTAGCCTCTGAAGAAAATCCTCTTCTATGTAGCCAAGATTGCTAGATAGATTAAAAAGGTATTCATCAGCCTTTTCCTCCCCAGCAATAATAATAATCTTTATAGTATCCTCTTCTGCGAAATTGTGCTTAAAGAAATTTTCAATAATTGGCTGCATCCATATCTTAACGGTCTCTAGCTTTAAACAGCCCACCTCTACATCAATATGATATAAAAAATCTCCATCCTGGAGAAAAGACATAAGCTCTAGATATTCCTCCGTTATCGCAAGCTCCTTTTCTAAGGGGACTATGGTATCTGTCTTTACTATGTTCCTATATAGATGACCAAGACTTGCTGTAGCCTTAGCAATAAAGGGATTATTGGAGGATAAAGCCTGCATCCTTATTCTTTCTAAGGTGTTATATAAAAAATGAGGATTAATGTGAGTAATTAAAGCCTTCATCTCTGCTTGCTGCTGTTTTATTTTTAGGATATATTCTCTTTTAATATGAGTCTGCAGCTGTGCGGACATTTCATTAAGCTGATTAGCAATGAGGGCAAATTCATCGTTTCTAGCAGCTACCTTTATATAGGAGAATTCTCCTTTTTTGGCCCTATTGATGAAGCTTATAATTTCCTCAATAAAAGCAGCGTCTCTAGAAAACCTTAATATAATAAACAGTGATATTAAGATAAAAATAATTATTATTAAAATAATATATGTTGTTAAGCGCTCAGCCCCTAAGGCCATTAAGGTACTATATTCCACTATGGTTATAACCTTGTAATTATATTTCTCTGAGATGGAAATATAATAGTAGACACTTCCCCTTCCAGAAAGCTTTAAGGTGCCATGATTTGTTAGCAGTGAGGAGATATGTCGATAATTCTCTTCTGTATAGGGGGAGGAAGGGGATAAGGGCTTGTATTCGTTTTCTTGAACCATATAGGAATGGCCTATGGAATTTCTATAGTTATACAGCAGCTGCTTTTCAGGATTTATTATGAAGGTTACAGTACCAATAAAGCTATCTGCATTTCCTAAATCCTTTTTATAGGAATAGTATTTTTCAGTAATAAGCTCACTTTCCTCCGGTGATATTTCATAATATCTTACTTTTCCCGATGAGGTGTAATCTGATAATAAATACTTTGAGCCATTATAGTATATTATGTAGTCTAAAAACCTTTCATTTTGCTTCACTAAATCTTCAATGGAATTTAAATAGGAATAGCTATAAACATTATCAGCAGTTAAGCTATTAAGCCTCTCCTCCATATATCCATTGATATTTAGCTTCATAAACTTATAAAAATCATCCCTTAAAAGATAATTAGAATATAAATCAGTAAAATAATTATCTATATTATATATAGCTCCGTCTATGGAATTCTCAGCAGAAATAAAGGCAGAGCTTGTACTTTTTGTGTAATTATCAATCTGGTTATTTCTTTCATTAGTATAAAGAATAGATATTACAATTAAACATAAAACTGCTGTGATGGTTAAGTAAAATAAAAAATACCGCTTATAAATTTTTAGCCGCATAAAATGAAGCATAAACTCTTCTCCTGTCTTACTTAGCAATATTTCGTAGACCTTTATGTGTTTATAATGACTATATTATAGCAAATAATTATATAATTGTATAATTATGAAAATAATGTGAATAAGTGATGTTGAAAAAGTGATTGTGGGAAGGCAAAATGTCTTTCCGCAATCACTTTTGTGTTTTGTTAAATAAACTGTACAATTTTTAATTATCTTCCTTAAAAAGCTCCTCATAATCCACTATATAGTGATCTGCTAGCCTCTGGATGCTTTCCCATTCGTGAGCCTTAAAGGGGTCTTGAACTGCAACGGCTTTCATTCCTGCTTGGCGGGCGGCTTTGAGGGCAAGAGCGATGTCCTCGAAGACCAGGCATCTTTCTGGGGGAACTCCTAATCTTTCGGCAGCTAGGAGGAAGACATCAGGGGAATCCTTTCCTTTGAGGACTTCTCCTGTGGTGGTGATGGAGTCAAAGTATTGATATATATTATGCTTTACCAGGACTGCCTCAAGGAGAACCTTGCTATTACTAGTAGCCAGGCCTATTTTTATTCCAAGATTTTTTAGATGAGCTAGGAATTTATCCGCTCCTTTTCTTAATGGGACATTGGAGGAGTATTCCCCAAGAGCCATGTCATTCCAGGTCTTTTGAATTACATCTAAGGAATCCTCTATGGAGAACTTATCCTTAAAATAAACAGCAATCTGTTCCATACTTAAGTGACCTATTTCCTTCATTAGGTTCTGAGGGGGAACAATCCCTAAGTTACCTAAATAGTCCTGATCTATTTTGGCCCATACCCAGGTGGAATCTATAAGGGTTCCATCCAGGTCAAATATAACTGCATCAATATCCGTTAACAATAGTACAACCTCCTGATTTACTAGTCATTAATTCTCATTTATTAAAGATAGAAATATATAAGCAGAGAAATTCCACTGCCAATAATGATTCCTACAAATACATCTGTAGGAAAGTGAACTCCTAGATATATCCTTGAAATGCCCACTAAAAAAGCCAGGAGTAAACAGGGTACTGTCAGGGCTGGATAAAAAAGCAGTGTCATCACAGCCATGGAAAAGGCACCGGTAGTATGACCGGAGGGGAAGGAATAATCATCTATACCTATCTTTTTTATATGTAAGTCCTCCATGATTAAAAAGGGTCTCAAGCGATTTACGGTACGCTTTATTACTTGAGTTATCATTCCACTGATGATAAGAGCTAAGCTAAGCTTAAGGCCATAGCTTTCCCTAGAATAACCTGTTATAAGCAGTGCGCTGATGGTAAGAGCAATAGAAAACTCACTAGAGCCCAGATAGGTTATTATAGGCATCAGTACATTAAGAGGCCTGCTCCGTAATTTTACGTTTATCAGTATCATGATTTTATGATCAAGCTTTAAGAGTTTGTCTCTAAGCATAGGCGCCTCCTTTTTTCATATATTCTAATATATCATATAAATGTAAAGAAAAAATCACCATAATATAAAAAATAAGCCTCAGAGTTAATATATCTATTAATATTGATGACCTTTATCTTCTTGTTTATAATAAAAATAAAAAAGGAAATGAGGCACGACTATGTATCAAATTAAGAATTTTCAGGATAATGATGATGTGAAGACCCTTGATACCTTAGGACCCTTTTCAATTATAGAATATCAGAGGGATCTAAGCGTAACTCCTGGCTCTGCAATGGTGGCATACTACAGCAGTGCAATGAATGTACTTAAACGCCAGGTTATATGTGATTTAAGCAAAGGCAACATAACCCTTCAGGCAGGCGCCATGCAGTGGATGCTGGGAAATGTAAATGCAACTACGGGAGTAAAGGGGGTTGGTGATCTTTTTGGTAAGGCTATCCGCGGCAAGGTAACTGGAGAGTCAGCGATTAAGCCAGAATATACTGGGGATGGAATTCTCGTCCTTGAACCCACATACAAGCATCTTATCCTAATGGATGC
>JAEXSY010000329.1 GCA_023440105.1 Bacillota bacterium | reverse complement strand
AAGTATACCTGACCGCCTCTATTTATCTCTCTAAGAATCGCATCTCTTATTAGCTGATCATTAAATTCCACCACGTAGGTCTGTATAGGATATCTTTCCTCAGGAGGAGTCTCTATTACACTGATATCCCTGACCCCTGTAAGAGACATATTTAAGGTCCTAGGAATAGGAGTTGCACTCAAAGTAAGAACATCTACATTCTTTTTAAGCTCTTTCATCTTTTCCTTTTGAGCCACCCCAAAGCGCTGCTCTTCATCCACTATAAGAAGTCCAAGATCCTTAAATTGAATATCCTTAGACACAAGCCTGTGAGTACCAACTAGTATGTCAACATTTCCATCCTTTAAAGCCTTCAATGTACTTTTCTGCTGAGCTGCACTTCTAAAACGGCTGATCATATCTACCTTAATTGGAAAATCGGAAAATCTTTTCATCATAGTATTATAATGCTGCTCAGCTAGTATGGTAGTAGGCACTAATAAAGCAACCTGTTTTCCGTCCATCACCGCTTTGAAAGCAGCTCTTAGAGCAACCTCTGTCTTTCCATAGCCTACATCTCCACAGAGAAGTCTATCCATGGGTTTATCGGATTCCATATCTTCCTTAATTTCTTCTAAAGAAGTGAGCTGATCAGGGGTCTCCTCATAAGGGAATTCATCTTCAAATTGCTTCTGCCACTCAGTATCTTTTGAAAACTTATAGCCCTTTACAGTGGTTCTTGCAGCATATAACTTTACAAGATTTTCAGCTATTTCATTAATAGACTTTTTAACCTTTGCTTTGGCTTTTGTCCACTCTGAGCCTCCTAGCTTATTAATCTTAGGAGACTTTCCTTCACCACCAATATATTTCTGAATTAAATCCAGCTGTTCTACCGGTACATAAAGCTTATCTCCTTTATCGTATTCAATATCAAGATAATCCCTTTTATGTCCCTGAAGCTCAATCTGTTTTATTCCTTTATATACTCCAATTCCATTATTAACATGTACCACATAGTCCCCAGGCTTTAGCTCTGCAAAGCTTTTTATCTTGGCTACTCCTTTTTTTGTAGAGGCCTTTCTTTTAAGCTTTCTCTTTGATTCTCCAAAGACCTCTTTATCAGAAATCACACAAAGCTTCAGCTCTGGAAAATCAAAGCCCTTTAAAAGGTTACCGAAAGTTATAACAACCTCACCTAAGGCTATATCCTGAACAATGTCCCTATAAACACTTTCAATACCTCTATCTCGGAGGGTATCTACAAGCCTCTCTCCTCTTGGCCTAGTTCCAGAAAGTATCAGTGTTCTATACCCTCTAGCCTTCTTTTCCTTAATATCCTCGATAAGTATCTCTAGCTGTCCATGATAGCTAGTAGGAGTTATAGCAGAAAAGCTGACAATTCTTTTAGGCGGCAGAAACTTAGTAGACTTAGCTATTGTATCTAACACAATAGTCTCTCTTCCTTCTAGAACCTCTAAAAGCTCTTCCTTAGATATTAAAAGCTTACCCTGTGAAGGAAGTATATCTCCTCTTTGAAGAAAGGCCTTATAATTTTCTTCAAATTCATAATAGGTGCTATCCAGCTTTCCAGAGGACCTCTTGCTATCATCGATTATTACATAAGCATCCTCCATATAATCAAGAAGAGTCTCTGCTTTTTCAAAAAAGAAGGGCAGATAGCTATCAATTGTTTCAAAGGACCAGGTTTCTCTAAGGCTCTCCAAATTAGCCCTGGATACAGCAGAAAGCTTATTAACCATTTCTTTATCTTTAGAGCTCTTGTGCTTGGCTATGAAACTCTCCAGCTCTTCACTGATGCTTTTATGAGCTTTATCTATGATAGTCTTGTCAAGGATTATTTCCTTAGCTGGAAAAATATCCACAGCTTTAATTTTTTCAATGCTTCTTTGGGTATCTGTATTAAAGGTTCTTATAGAATCAATTTCATCATCAAAAAGCTCTATCCTATAAGGTGCGGCAGAATCAGGAGGATATACATCCATGATACCTCCTCTTAATGAAAACTGGCCTTTACCATCAACCATGTCCATTCTTTCATACCCAGCCTCTATGAGCTTCTCACTTATACCTTTAAAGTCCATCTTGTCTCCTAACTTCAAGGAAAAGCTATGATTCTCAAAGAGCTCCCTTGGAGTATATAAAGACGCTATGGCATCAATAGAAGAAATAACTATTTTCTTCCCCGGTCTTAACATTTCCTTTATGACCTTAAGTCTTGCCCACCTTAAATCTCCAGAAATAGCATCTATATTATAAAAAACCACTTCCTTCGCAGGGAAGTAATAAACTTCATTTATATATAGAGTCATATCCTCATATAGATTTTTAGCTTCCATATCACTATGAGTAAATATAAAAATAGATTTATCTATCTCTTCATAAATACCATCTATTATGTATGTCTTAGAAGATTCAGATGCACCAAATATACCTACAGGAAAAGTTTTGTCATTTATGGCTCTCTTTATTTCAGAAAAATCCTTGCTTTGTTTTAAAGGATTCATTAAACCTTGTAATCTCATTACATCACCACCTTATTTATTAACGTATGCCCCACTTTGCTGTTAAGAGCATACAAACAGGCTTTAACTCCACTATAGAGCTAAAGCGCAATATATAAATATTTAAGCTTTAAAGCTATTAAACTTGTTCATAGCTTCCTGTAAGCCTTCCTTCATAATAGCTACAGCCGCCTCACCAGCAGCTTCAACAGCCTTTTTTATATGCTGTTCTTCTTCTTTCGAAAACTTTCCCAGCACATGAGCTACTAAATCTCCTTTAGGGGCTCCAACCCCTATTTTAACCCTTGGAAAATCGTCACCTAAGTGGGAAATGATACTTTTAATTCCATTATGACCTCCTGCACTTCCCTTTCCTCTGAGCCTAAGTCTTCCTGTTTCTAGGCTTATATCATCATAAAGGACTATAACCTCATCCATAGAAAGCTTATAGAAGCTAACAAGCTCCCTGATGCTTTCTCCACTGAGATTCATATAGGTAGAAGGCTTTAAAAGAATAACCTTATTACCTTCAATAATTCCTTCACCTATATCTCCTTTAAATTTTTTCCTATTTATATCAATATTATACTTAGCGGAAAGGAAATCTACCGCTTGGAAGCCAGCATTATGTCTTGTATTTTCATATTCCTTCCCAGGATTTCCTAGTCCAATAATCGCATACATTTAAATTCCAACCTTTCAACTGCTTTATATCTTTAGCAAAATATCTCTCTCCTTAACATAATATAATAAAAGAATAAAATAATAAAGAGACTTCAAAGTAGAGTCTCTTTATTATTTTGCAAAATATATTAATTGCTTATAAGGTTATTTAGAGGCTGGCTCCAGCGAAATAGTAAAAGATTCTTTTTTTCCCTCTCTCCATACTGTACAGCTGATTACATCTCCTACCTTTCTTCTCTCTAGCACTTCATAAATATCCTCTTTTTTTGTAATGGAGGTTCCGTCCAGCTCAATTATTATGTCTGTAACATTGATACCCGCCTTAGCTCCTGCTCCATCTTGTGTTAGACTAACGACATAGACTCCATCTACCTCACCTTCATTGCTGGCAGTTATAGTATTAAACCCAATGCCAAGGGAAGGTCTTTTAGCCTCTCCTCCGGTTATTATACCATCAATTATTTTAGTTATTTCAGCAATAGATATAGCATGATTAAGACCTGCGTTAGAATACTTACCATCAATGGTCTTAGATATAATACCTAAAACCTCACCAGAAAGATTAATTATTACTCCTCCCTCATTATAATTATTGAGGCTTAGAGTAGTTTGCAAAAGAGCATAGGCTAGAGTTTCTTGAGCATCCGCCTTTGTAAGCTCCATTTTTTTGTTTGTAGAGCTTATTATTCCTGTAGTTACAGTTCCTATATAATCTTCTCCTATATTATTTGATACTGCAATAACAGTATCTCCTATAGTAGAATTTGATACATCACCAATTTTTGCTACGGTTAATCCTGCAGCATCTACCTTTAGAAGGGCTATATCAGAATCAATATCAAAGCCAACTATGAAAGCCTCTAGAGGTTTAGATTCTCCATCAGGAAGCTTTACATATATCTTTGCTAGATCCTTTACTCCACTATAATTAGTAACTATATAGCCATCATTTTTGATAATAAAACCAGAAATATTAGATGTGTTCTGTAGTGCATTAACAGAAAAGCTTTCTTCACTGCCTCCAATACCAACCACTGAAGAGTAAATACCTGAAACAACCTTATAAATACCATTACTTGGTATTGTAGATGATAGATTCTCTCTTTCCTCTAAAGAACTACCAGCTCCTGGTGATATAGTTATAGTGTCTAGATTTTTGAAAAAGAAATAAGCAGATACAAAGCCAGAAAGCACAGCTAAAGCTATAAGTCCTAAAGCCTTCATTAAATCATTTACTCTCTGTTTTCTATAATTCTGCTTAAACTTTATCTCACCTTCGGTATTTCTTTTTTTATTTTGTTTTTTTATATCCTTCCAAGCCCATAGGCTATCCTTATCATTATTATTCTGCAATACATCACCTCCTACTACCTTTAAGAGCCTTCTATTTCTTTTTAAGGGTAAAGGTGAAGGTTACGCCTTTTTCTGGAGTTTTATTTTCAGCCCAAATATCCTCTCCATGCTGAGTTAATATG
>JAEXSY010000288.1 GCA_023440105.1 Bacillota bacterium | reverse complement strand
AATATTACAATAGAGCTTTGCTCGAGTCAAAAGCCGCATAAAAAGAAATATTGCGTATTTCTAAGAATAAGAGAGATATTACGAGTTTTAGCTGTCTAATTTACTGGGGAAAGGGCAATAATACCCGTTTAAAAGGAGAGAATAAATGAAACCTAATAATACCCTCAAAGAGATTCTCGATGGTCACTCTGCTGATGATGTCAAGGTAATAGGAAAGGCTATCGGTATAAAAAGCTACTCTAAGATGAAAAAAGAAAATTTAATTGATGCTATTGCAGAATTTATGCTAGATGAGGAAAACCTTAATATGAGATTTTTAGTTGCTGATGATATAGATATAGAGATATTCGAGGAAGCCTTAGAGGGCAAGGATAAAATTGAAAACCCATATATCTATAGATACTGGATGGAAGCGTTTTATATCTTTTTTACCGTAGAAGATGATGCGGATATTCCTCTAGAGATTAAGAATCATTATTTAAAGCTCAAAAATCTCAAAAGCTATCAAGAGTCCAGAGAAAAATTTAGTATTATTAACAACTATGCACTGGCCTGTACTAATCTATACTCAGTTATTGATGTTAATAAGCTTGTGGAGATTATTAATTCTCAAACCGCTTTAGCTATAGAAGCCGAGGAAGTAATCAACTGGTGCATTACAAGAGGAAATTACGGGAAGCACAATATGTATTTTTATGAAAATGGCTATGTTATGCATGAATCTTATGGTTATAACGCATCCATGGATGAAGAGGATTATGAGATAATGCTAAGAGCACAAGAAGGAAAGCCATACTATATACCTGATAGGGAAGAGCTTTTAAAGTATGTGGATAGCTCATACATAGAAGAGAATAAATCCTTCAAAAATATGCTTAATTATGCGAGGAAAAAGCTTAAAATGTCATCATCAGAAGCATATGATTTTTGTGCCGATATTCAGATTGAGATAAGATGTGGATCTACACCTAGTGAAATCTTAAATATGTACATAGGAACAGGTACTTCCTTTGATAATAGAAAGGAGGTTGACATCTTCTTGCAATATCTTAAGGAAATGTTTAATAACACACGAATCCCAGAAAATCGTGGTTATACCCCTGATGAAATAGCTTCATTTAATGCCCATAACGATAAAGCAGATAATGATACAAATATAGTTTCAACTCCTATAGTTAATACTGGTACAGGTAAAATACCGAGAAATTCTCCATGCCCTTGTGGCAGTGGGAAAAAATATAAAAATTGCTGTGGCAGGAATTAATCCCTAGATTGCAAAACTAACTTCCGTTTATGTATATTAACGGAAGTTAGTTTTTTATTTACAAAATTTAATATATTTTATAAAATATGGTATAATATTTATTAATATTGACGTTTAATTATTTTAACTGAATGAGGGTAGAGATATGTATTATTTTACTGCTGGATATATACATGGTGATAATAATTTTGTTATACAAAATGTGCACAATACAAAAAGAAAAAATAAGTATTATACAGCTATTTGCATACTTAAAAATCTGCTTCAAAGAGGTAACCCTACATTAATGTCTCAGTATTTACTTCAAGAGCTTAAAGAGTTTTCTATGAATAAGCCTGAAGAATACTGCCATCTTATTGATAACACCATTCCTCTTTGGTCTAAGGTGATAAAGGGGGATGACGTTAATGGTTATTATCCTGCCAAAGAATTTCTTTATGAAGTACTTCCCAAATACCTTAGTAAATATAAGTTTATACAAAATCTTATAATACCAGAGGCAAATATTAATGCTATTACCGGTATAGAAGCTAAGGCTTTTGTAAATCAGCAGGTGGATTTTTATCTGCCTCAAGGAAAGCTTGTAATTGAGATTGATGGTCAGCAGCATAAGCTTAATGATATTAACAGGATCAGTGATGGTTATCGAGACAAACATCTAGACACCTTTGGTATCAAAACAATCAGAATAACAACTGATGAAATTAAGAGAAAAAATAATAAGCTAGAGTATAAACTTAAGCTTATAGAGAACCGGCTCACAGAATATAATCATGAGCTTATTAATTATGAAAAGAAATATAATTACCTAAATATTAATGAAAGTAATTCATACTATAAGGCTTCAGCAATCATAAGATTTCAGCTGCTAATATTATTGCTTTTAGAAAAGAATCTTTTATCCCTTCAAGATAAAGAATGGAATATAAATGTTTTGGAGAGGGACATATCTGGCTTTGAAGAAATTTCTATAGAAGATATATTTTTGTGGTTACATCACATCTGCAAGCTTCTCAAGCTTCCTTTTAATAAGCCTAAGGTTAATATAAGCTGTCTATCACCACAGGAGTTTCAGTACAGACCAGAATTTATAAACATAGATTTCTCTCTATTTAGAAGGTGGACTGATGATAACAGCATAAACCCCAATACTATATATGTTAGAAATGATTATTTTCAGGATAAGAACTACTTTACTATGAGTGTTTCAGATCCAGTAAATTATAAGATTATAAATGATGGTGAAGATAGCGATGTTCCATCTCTAAAGTTCTTTTTAAAAAATATATTTGGCCATGATGACTTTCAAACAGGTCAGCTCCCTATAATACTCAACGCTCTTAGAGGAAACGATACCATAGGACTTTTGCCAACGGGAGGCGGTAAGTCACTGTGCTATCAGTTTGTGTGCTTACTGCAGCCCTGCATAAATTTCGTTGTTTGTCCCATTAAATCCTTAATGTATGATCAGAAGGATAATATGGATAGGAAGCTTATAAATAATACTAATTATATAACTAGTGATTTGACTTCAGAAACAAAAAAGACTATTTCTATGGAGTTCTCTAAAGGAAGATATTTTCTCCTGTGGATATCCCCAGAAAGGTTTCAATCTAAAGAATTCAGAGATGAATTGAACCTCCTTAATAAAGAAAAAACAATTGCTTTTGCTGTAATTGATGAGGTGCACTGTCTTTCAGAATGGGGACATGATTTTAGAACCTCCTATTTAAATCTATCAAAAACCATACGGAAGTATTGCCCATCCACAAGATTTATCGGCTTAACAGCTACTGCTTCCATCAATGTTCTTAAGGATATTATGGTGGAGTTTAATGTTGATAGGATAAATGTAAAGACCCCATTAAGCTACACAAGGAAAGAACTTACCTTCCAAGTGATTAAGGATGAAGGCGCTAATAAAAAAGATAAAGAACAAAATTTATATTCATTATTGGACAAACTTCAAAGAAAAAAAGACGTATTTACTCTAAATGAAGATAAGACACAATCAGGTCTTATATTCACACCTTTTAAAAATGGAGCAAAGGGCTGCTTTAAGCTGGCTGCAGCTCTTAGTAATAAATATAAAACAAAGGTGAAATGGTATTCCGGTGAAGTACCAGAGGAAACCACTTATGAAAATGGAAAGAAAAAGGATTCATTTCCCGTAATGGAAAAATCGATCTTTGATAAATATAAAATGGAAGTTCAAGAGGAATTTAAAAATAATGGATTTCCACTGATGGTTGCTACAAAAGCCTTCGGTATGGGAATAGATAAGGGGAACATAAGATATACAATACATTATGGTATACCCAACTCCCTGGAGAGCTTGTATCAGGAAGCTGGAAGAGCAGGAAGAGATAAAGATAATGCTGATTGCTATGTATTATATTCAAAGGAAATACTAAAGTCACAAACTATTGATAAAATTTTTAGGCTTGATACCTCTATTGAAGATATTCAGAGATACAGAAAGGTAATCAAAAGGATGGAAGAGATTTATTAGGAAATTTATTTCTTTGGCTTTTAAACAATAAAGGCGTCGACTTTGAGGTGAAGCTAGCTAAAAAGATAATTGTTATTTATGCGCAACCGGGAAAGGTAAAGATTGTAGAGTGTAAAAAGCTCGGCTATTATCTAGCAGATGTTCAGAAGGCAATTTATAAGCTGACCCTCATGGGAATTGTTGAGGATTGGACTGTGGAGAAATGGGACAAAAGCTCTGGAATTCTAGAGGTTGTCTTTGAAAGGTTTAGTGAAAATCATGTGTTAGATAGACTCCATGAATATATCCATAAATATGATCCGAAGTTTACCTTGAAGACTGTAAGTGGTAGTGATTCTAACTATAAGAAATATATAGATATTTATAATAGACAGGATGTAAATCTACTAGAGAGGGTTCTCACCATAGTTATAGAATGGGGCTATGATAATATAGTTTATCAAAGAAGGCAGTCCATTAAGAATGTTATTGATTTATGTGATAACTTTAAAAATCCCGATGAGTTTAAAAGAGCTATAGAGAATTACTTTAAATTCACTGAATCCACCTATGTGTTAGAGCATATATCCCAATATCCTCATGAATACATGAGATGGTTTGAGGTTTTTTACGAAAAGGAAAATAAGCTTGTTAGCAAAGAGGCTCTGGAGGAAATAAAAGCAAATCTAAGTAGATTCTTAGAAAGCTATAGATACAATACAGGGTTAAATTATATAAGTGGTATAGTAAGACTGCTATTAAATGATTTTGATAATATCGATGGAAGAGATAGATTAGCTTCCGCCTTAAATGATGTTAAAGGCTTTTCTGAAAAAGACAAAAAAGAAATATTGGCACTTACCATAGAGATAGGGAAAAAGGGGAGTAAAGGCGCTAAAGATAATATGGGCAATATCCTTACGGAGTATTTTCCTGAAGGTGCTATAACCATATATAAAGGGCTTCAGGATTTAAGCAGCCTGAGTGTAATTATAGGAAGCTCAATTGAGAGAGTTAAGAAGATAGGGGAGCGATTATCATGATAGATGTTGACAAATTGAATAATTCCATTAGCGATTTAGAAAAGCAATCGGCTAAGCTTAAAAGCATCATGGAGGTATATGATAAAGTAAATAAGCTAACGGATAGAGTAACTGAAAGTAATGATCTTCAAAAGATAGGTATTAAGGAGATTACAACTATAGGAGACGAGCTAGGAACTACCGCTGAGAAAGCTAATAATCAGGCTCTAGAGCTCATTGCTATAGGGAATAAAATTACCAAGGATTTTAAGGTCTTTGAAAATGATTTTTTAAGAGATGTCCAAAAAATACAATCAGAGAATACAAAGCTCCATATAGAGATTCAGGATATTCTAACATCGAAGCTTGATAGATATAAGTCAGATATAGAAGTAGAGATCAGAAGAAATGTTGCTGATGCGAAGACCGAAATCACTAGAGAGCTTTCTAAGGGATTAGAAGAATTATCTAGTAAGCTATTAAAGGAAACCAGTGCAATAAGCTCAGCACAAAAGGAATATATGGGAATGGTTAATAAGAAATTTAAAACAGTGTATTTCATTGGGGGAATAGCTATAGTATTAATTTTGGTTAACATTGTTTTGAGATTTGTAAGTATATAAATTTTTTAACTAATGACCTTCAGCATTGTTTTTTTCCTTATACAGAAGTATCGGGCTAGTTGAGATTCCTTAAAAGTGCTTAAAAAACCAATAAGTCATAAAAGCCGGGAACGTTAGCAGGTTTGTGTAAAACAAATCTACTAACGTTCTTTTTATGTATAGTGAGCTGGAAAAATAGGAAATAATAACTAT
>JAEXSY010000399.1 GCA_023440105.1 Bacillota bacterium | reverse complement strand
GCTTCATAAAGCCTTCTTTGTGCATATCCTCTTTTTTATCAAGAGCTATAACTTTAAAATTTCTATCAAGGAGTCTAGCAACCATTGCACCTGCCGGGCCAAGGCCAATAATAGCTATATCATACATGTACCTCATCCTCTCTATAATTCTCTTACCGGTCTACCCTCTATGTATCCACGATATCCTTGGGGCTCCATTTGAAAACAAGGTCCATCCTCCTCTGCCCACTTATATCCATATACCTTCGGATCATAATTATCAATGGACTTAACTAAATCGCAAACATATAGCTGAAAATCATCGTCATCAAAGGGTTCTCCTTGAAATATCATCATTTTACATGGTGGTAGAGTCATAATTTCAAAGCCTTCAGGAACAATTCCAGGGTAATCCTTTGGTACCTCAACACCCTGAACATACTTTGAGGTTCCTTCTTTTCTAAAATTATCCGGCAGCCATAATCCTACTGGTTCATATAAGGCTTCTTTTATGCTGCAAAGAATTCCCCATACTTCTACCCCTACTTCTTCTGTATACTTAAAATAGTCCTCTGCCTCCAGACCACTTTTAAAGATAAGCTTTCTTTCCGGAAAGTACATTACCTGTACGAAGAAATTACTTGGCTTTATAGCTTTATAGCTTTTCACATTTACATCACTGTTTAACAAATACTTATCCTTAATTGGATAATATTTAAATAAGCAAATGGGAGGAGTGTTATCCTTATATTTTTTAGGAGCTATGCCAAACTCCTTGGTAAAGGCTCTTGTAAAGCCTTCATGAGAATCAAAGGAAAACTCCATTGCTACATCTACTACCTTCTTTTCACTATCTCTTAATTCAATTGCAGCACCGGATAAACGTAATAATCTAATATATTCAAAAGGACTCTTACCAATTAATTCTTTAAATATCTTTGCCGAGTACCAAGGCGAGTAATTAGCTTCTTGAGCCAATTCATGTAATGTAATATTATTATTTAAATTAGTCTCTATATATTTCTGCATTTTTTGTACTGCATTTATTTTTCGGTACTCATCCAAAATTATCACTTCCTATTTTCCTATTACTTTAAAAAATCCGTTAAATCTCCGCTATAAGTTATAGTTAGTCTATGCATAGCTCGTGTACAAGCAATATATAATAAGCTTCTATCATATTCTGATCGATAGCTTGCATTATTAACCTTTGGAATAATAACCTCATCGAACTCTAGTCCTTTAGACATGCTAGCTGTTGTTATGGTCACTCCAGTTATAAATTTTGTACTACTTTTATCAAGGACATTTACTTCATAGTTCTTAGATAAATGGCTATAAATCTCTTCTACTACTTTTTCTGTCTTGCAAATGATCCCCAAATTAGAGTAATCACTTTCCTTAAACCTATCTATTTGTATTTTTATTCTATTAATCTCGTCATCTATATCACTGCACTTAATTATTTTAGGATCTTCTCCATGCCTTTCTAAGGGTTCTATTGCACAATCTTTAATTTTCTTAGCAAAATTAATGATCTCATAGGAGGATCTATAGCTTTTGTTCAATTCTATAACCTTAGAATTTTTAAATAGTCCACATAAGATGTCTAGAGTATTTAAATTATAGGGGTTAACCGATTGATAAAAATCTCCTAATATTGTTTTATTGCATTTATATAGCTTATTGATTATGGCATATTGTATTGGTGTATAGTCCTGCATTTCATCTATTACAACATGCTTAACATCAGCTTCCTCTTTTATCCCCTCAACAAAAATTTTTAAATAAATGTATGGATATACATCATTATTTTCTATTCTATTGTCTCCTTGATAATTAAACATATCTTCTCTATTTATATATTTATAAAAATCATTATATAGGCTTAAAACACTACTAATTCTAAACATCTCTGAAATGATTTTTATTATGCTATTCTTCGTGGGAATCTTATCCTTAAAAATATTATCAACCTGAATTTTTTCTAGGATATCATTAGCTATTTTATTTATTCTGTCAGAAATAGAATACCTTTTATAGGCCTCATATCTTCTTAATATAAATTCCTTTGATATTATTTTACCATTAATTTTATAATCCACAGGATAAAAATAATTATTATTCACATATTCAATAAACTCATCTAAAAGCTCCACAAATTCCATTGAAGCTTTAAATCTTATTCTTTGGGTTTTATTATCATCGCTTTTATCTACAAGCTCATTTAATACCTCTAAGTAATCTTCAAACTCTATTTCATTTTCAGTATATCTTTTAGCAATATCTCCAAAGCTACTTTCTACAATCTCCTCTTCACCTAGCTCCGGTAATACATTTGAAATATAGTCTCCAAAGACTTTATTGGGGGATATTATAACTATATCCTTCGCTTCTAGAACTTCCTTATATTTATACAGTAAAAACGCTACTCTATGAAGTGCTATAGAGGTTTTTCCCGAGCCTGCTACTCCTTGAATAATAATTACCTCTGAAGGGTCTCTGATAATTTCATTTTGCTCCTTTTGAATAGTTGCAATAATAGTCTTCATTCTTTTATCAGAACTGGTCCCAAGCTCTCTTTGTAGTATATCATCACCTATACTTAAAGAGCTGTCAAAGGCATATTGCATCTTACCACCTTTGATCTTAAACTGTCGCTTTAAGGTTAACCTCCCATATATCTTCCCTACTGGTGCTTCATAATAAGCTTCACCTATTTCAAAATCATAGTACATACTAGCAATTGGGGCTCTCCAATCATAAACTAACATATTACTATCCTCGTCTACAAAGGCACCACTGCCAATATAAAAAGCCTCCTCCTCATCAAATTCCCTATCATAAAAATCTATTCTAGCAAAAAAGGGACTATCTACCATTCTCTCAATTTTATTTTTCTGCTTCACAAAAGCTTCTCCCGAAGATACTACCTGGGAAATAGATCGCTCATTTGAAAATATCTCCTTGGAATCCATATCACTCTTATTTTCCCACAGGTATTTCATAGATTCTTTAAATTCATCTTCATACTTTTTAATTGTTCCTTGTAAATCATTAAGGTAACTATTAAGTTTATTTAATACTCTATTTAAATAGCTTTTATCATCATCATAATTAACCAATTTTTACTTCCCTCCTAAATAAACAAACATATTATAAGCTCACCTATAAATATTATTACTTTACTTGTGTGTCTTCTTGACTTTCCTTGCTATAAGATCTCTTTATAGGAGGCATTTTCTTGCTTTTATTAGCTATAAAAAAAACTTCACAATACAGTAATGTATTGTGAAGGTAGTATATCAAGATCTTATATTTTAATTTGATATATATCGTAAGTATTCTATTCTTCAATGATATATCGCTGAAGCGATATGATATACGGCTCACGCCGCATGATATACTTCCTTCGGAAGTATGATATAATATCCCTTCCATTATCTTTTATCTTTTATATGCGTAGCATATATCATCTGCGGAGCAGATATCATACCGTTAGGTATATCACCCGTTTCTCCCAGGAACGGATATAATTGAAAAAAGCCTCTTTTGTCGTTAGACAAAAGAAGCTTTTTTCTTGGCTCCGCGGAGAGGGCTCGAACCTCCAACCTATCGGTTAACAGCCGAGTGCTCCACCATTGAGCTACCGCGGAATACAGACCCGGCAACGTCCTACTCTCCCACAGGGCCTCCCCTG
>JAEXSY010000226.1 GCA_023440105.1 Bacillota bacterium | reverse complement strand
ACATAATATTTGTGGTTTCCCTTGTTTATATACTCATAATAAAAAGCAGTTTATTAATATTATAATAATAGTTATTTAAAGGCAAAATATAATAAATTTACATATACCCATTATGAACTTTTAATGTTATACTAATTATTAAAAAATATATAAATTCTGATAAACAATTAACAATGCTAAAGATTATTATATTTATTGAATAAGGAGGTTATTTATGCCTAGCAAAATCAAAACAGCCTTAGGGACCCATAAGGCTGACCTAGTGCTGAAGAATGGAAAGTACTTAAACGTATTCACCAATGAGCTCTTAGAAGGTACTATTGCCGTCCATCATGGATATTTTGTTGGAATAGGTGATTACACAGGTATAGAAGAAATTGACCTTCAGGGTAAAACTATCATTCCTTCCTTTATCGATGGACATATTCATTTAGAATCCTCAATTGTATCTCCTTACGAATTTGCCTGCTCAGTAATACCTCATGGTACAACTGCAGTTATAGCAGATCCTCATGAAATTGCAAATGTAACAGGTACTGATGGTTTAGACTATATGCTAAAATCTACTGAAAATCTTCCGTTAGATGTATTCATGATGCTCCCCTCCTGTGTCCCTGCCATGCCAGAGGATGAGAATGGCGCTAAACTCACCCATCATGAGTTAGTTCCATATCTGAGAGAAAAAAGAGTTTTAGGTCTCGGTGAAGTAATGAACTTCCCAGGGGTACTTGCTGAGGATAAAGAACTGATGGATAAAATATCTTCCACTCTTGCTTATTATAAGCGTGTGGATGGTCATGCCCCTGAGGTTGTAGGTAATGAAATAAATGCCTATATAACTGCTGGGATAACCTCAGACCATGAAAGCGTAACAGAAGAGGAAGCCTTAGAAAAGCTGAGAAAGGGTATGTGGGTTATGATTCGTGAGGGAACTGCTGCAAAAAACCTCTCTTCCCTAATGAAGCTTTTTCAGGAAAAATATCATTTTCGCTGTATGCTAGTTACTGATGACAAACATCCTGGAGAGCTTAAGTATCACGGTCATCTAGACTATATTATCAAAAAGGCAATAAGTCTTGGGGCTGACCCAATCTTTGCTATTAAAATGGCAAGCTTTAACACAGCAAAATACTTCAGACTATCAGAGGTAGGAGCTATAGGTATAGGCTACAAGGCAAACTTTATTATAACTTCTGATATAAACAAGCTAGATATTCTTGAGGTGTATAAAGAAGGAGAACAAATCTATTCACAGAACCAAGGGCTAAAACCCTTTAATAAGCCTGTTATAGAAAAATCCCTATTAAAAAGAGTTCAAAGCACCTTTAATGTAAAGGAGTTATCCTCTTCTGATTTTATTATTGAGGATAAGCCTCCCTATACAGTAATAGGTCTAGAGGATGGACAAATCACCACAAAAAAGCTTATATTGGATAGCTTGGAGTCCTGTACTAAGCTTGCAGTAGTAGAAAGGCATAAAGGTACAGGTCACATTGGCCGTGGCTATCTATATGGCTATGGCCTTAGTGAAGGTGCTTTGGCAACGAGCATAGCACATGATAGTCATAATCTCATAGTAGCAGGTACAAATGAAGAGGACATGGCACTAGCTGCAAATTGTGTTCGTAATAATGAAGGTGGCCTTGCTATAGCTCTCAAAGGAAAAATTGTAGGAGAACTTCCTCTCCCTATTGCTGGTTTGATGTGTGAAAGAAATACCGATGAAGTTGAAGAAATCTTGACAAATCTAAAAGAATTAGCATACAGTCAAGGTGTTAGCAGAAATATTGACCCCTTTATGACCTTAGGCTTTGTAAGTCTACCAGTAATACCTGAGATCCGCCTTACCACTAAAGGCTTAGTGGAACTATAATCCTTATATAAATAAAAAAGAGCTCCATGGAATTCTAAAAAATTAGATTCTTGGAGCTTTCGCTTATATTATTAAGGGAGCTGTGGAAAAATAACTCCATTTTCTACCTTCCAGGTACCCTCTTCTTGTTTTAAAGTAACCTCTGATTCTATTATGTCATACTCAGTGATAAGTTTAATTATTACCTCTACCGTATCTTCTGTAGTACTGATATCCACAACCTCAAACTTAGAGTTGTAGTCATATTGACCTTCTAGGAGTAAAACATACAGCTTCCCTTCATGAATTTTAAGAGCTTTATCTGCAATATTTCCTTTTTCTATAAAATCCTCTGTATAATAGCTTTTAAGAGTATTTAAAATAGTATTATAGCTTAATCGCTTATCCTGAGGTCTGCAGTAAATTCCTTCATCAATATACTCGCTTCGATCCACATCTCTGTTAAAAATACATATGGAATTTAAGTATGCATTACGGATTACCTCTATAGCTTCCTGAGAAGTAATTATTTTATTTGTAACCTCTTCACTATTCATTTCCTCCGCAGAAGCTAAAAGCTCCTTTTTATTATTCCCAAAACTAAAAATCCGAGAGCTCAATCCTAAAAGAAGAATCACTATAAGTCCTAAATATAATATCTTTACTGACCATTTTTTAATCAATATATTCCCTCCCTAAAATAATTTCTATAAGCTATATATTATATTCATATAAGGCTCTGATGGTTATAATTATTTCCATTTTTTCTCTAAATATTCAGGCCATAGCTAATATATGTAAACAAGGCTCAATTAAGAATATTTCTATCTTAATTAAGCCTTTTCATAAATCATTATTTCTCCTGCTATTTATTAAGCATTATTTCCAAAATAGCTCTATCTGTATTTTCATAACCCTTGTACACTAAAGCTCCTATATTTCTAATTGTCTTGTCTGCATCATCATTAATTATTCCCTCCATGTTACCAGGCTGAATACCATTGATAGCCAGCATAGAACACTGTATTGCTGCATTTACAGCAGTAGCTATCTTTAGAGCACAGGTAGACTTTGCCCCATCACATATAATCCCTGCCACATCAGCAAGCATATTATTTATAGCATACTTTATTTTTTCTAAATTACCATCTAATAGATAGGTCATCCCTGCTGCCGCTCCTGTAGAAGCTGCTATTCCTGCTCCACATATAGGTGATAGCCTTCCCATATATTCCTTTATATAGATAGTTACTAAATTACTTAATGCCACAGCTCTAATAAGCTCTTCATCACTCTTTCCAAGCTCTCTAGCCAGCACTGCAGGAGGCAATGTGCAGGTAATTCCTTGATTGCCGCTACCTGCTGTGGTCATAATGGGAAGGCTGCAGCCTGCCATTCTAGCATCAGAAGCTGCTGCAGTTTCCGCAACAATTTTATTTACAAGACTGTTCTGCAGCGGATTGAATTCTATGCTCTTATAAATCTTCTCCCCTACCTTAAGTCCATAAGGATTGGATAATCCCTCCTCAGAAACTCTTTTATTCATATTTATTCCTTCTAGCAGGAAAGATATCTCATGAAAAGGAACATTTTCTATAAATTCATAGATAGCTTTTATAGAGAATAGAGTCTCTCTTTCTTCTTTATTATCTATTTCTTCGGGATTTTTATCATACTGAGAGCCATCCTCATTTTTAGAATATATTATTTTCCCTTCCTTTTCTATTAATACTATGTTTGTATGCTCTCCTTGAATAACCACCCTTGTATTGTTATTCCTATAGCTGCACACAGCTTCAATATAAAGTTTTTCAGCACTTTCGCAAATGCTTATTTCAACTCTATTTTCCTGAAGGAGCTTCTTTGCTTCCTGATACCTCTCTTCAGTTATCTCACTTAAAAGTCCTAATCCTAAATGAGAATTTCTACATACTGCCCCCAGTGCTGAAGCCATAGCTGCACCAGTAATGTCTGTACCAGGTATGCCAACTCCTAAAGCATTTTTTATAATATTTACACTAAGTGATAAATGGATATTTTCTGGTGTCTCTCCTAATAGCTCTGATGCTTTAGCTGCTGCATAAGCTATAGCCACAGGCTCTGTACAGCCTAAAGCAGGCCTAATTTCATCTTTTAAAAGCTCTAAATAAAGCTTGTACACATCCACTGCAATTCCTCCTTAAAAAAACATCACTGTCTTCTTAATTATATATAACAAAAGAAGTATTGTATACGTATACAATGATTTTCATTAAAAATTTCTAATTCTAGCTTAATAGCATAAAAAATGGACGAAACTGAATTAATAACTCAGCACGTCCATTCTTATCTTATTAAAGCTCTTCTCCCCTAGTCTCAATAATATGTTTATACCAATAGAAGGATAACTTTTTCTTCCTATTATAATTATTCTTATGGTCCACATATATAAATCCATACTGCTTTTTAAATCCATTAAGCCAGCTTAGAAGATCAATCACTGACCAGGCATAATAGCCCTTTAAGTTAATTCCCTCTCCTATAGCTGTCTTTACTGCTCTTAAATGCTCTTTAATATAGTTTATTCTGGGGACATCTACGATTTCGCCGTCTATAATCGGATCCTCATCCCCTAAGCCATTCTCTGTTATATAAATCTTAATATCTCCATACCGTTTTTTAAGCATCCTGAGTCCCTGAAGAAATCCTTCTGGAGATATTTCCCACCCCCATTTTGTGTAAACCTTGTCTTCCAGCTTTACTGTTTTGTAAGCTCCATCAAAGGATACGTTACCAGGAGCACCAGTGGACTTTTCTCTTCCCGTGGGCACAGCCTCTTTAGAAGCGGTATTTTTAGCTACTCTCTTTGGCTGGTAATAGTTCAAGCCTATAAAATCATTTAATGCTGCTGCTTCTTTTATTTCATTTAGTTCAGTGGCAGTCCAATCAGGGGTCCACCCATTATTCTCAATGATATTTACCACATATTCAGGGTAATTTCCCTTTAATATAGGATCATAATACCAATTTAATTCAAATTCGTTAGAATGGTCTGCTGCCCAAATATTATCTTTATTATCATCAATACTAAAGGCAGGTGAGAAAACATGAGTTATTCCTATTTCTCCATATTGATTTAGTCTCTTATATTCCTTTAAAGCCCTTCCGTGAGCTAAAAAAACATTGTGAGTAGCTTGGAAATATTTCTTAGGATCATTAACAATTCCTGGGGGATGAGCCCCCGCAAGATATCCATGAGCACAAAAAACTATAGTTTCATTAAAGGTTATCCAGTGTTTAACCCTATCTCCAAAAGCTTCAAAGCAGACACGAGCATATTCTACAAAGGCTTCTACGGTATTTTTATTTGTCCATCCTCCAGCCTCTTCTAAAGCTTGAGGCAAGTCCCAATGGTATAGGGTTACAAAGGGAACTATACCATATTTCAAGCACTCATCGATAAGGTTATTGTAAAATTCAATTCCTTTCTCGTTAACCTCTCCCTTCCCCTTTGGCATAATTCGAGGCCAGGAAATGGAGAATCTATAGGATTCTAGACCCATTTCTGCCATGAGCCCTATATCCTCAGCATATCTATGATAATGGTCTACAGCTATGTCTCCATTAGTACCTTCAAAGGTCTTTCCCGGAAGCTTAGAAAAAACATCCCAGTTTGACAGACCCTTTCCATCCTCATTCCATGCTCCTTCCACCTGATAGGAAGCCGATGCAGCACCAAAAAGAAAATCCTTTGGAAATTTCATATTTACCTCCTTAGCTTATGCTGTATAACAGCAGTGATATTATATTACTAGCAACAATAATGCCAACACTACCCTTAGCTTTAAATCTATTGTAGAATACTGCTTCAAGGGAATAAAGATATATTTTTCAATATTAACTTTTTATTTACTCTTAAATTAATATACACATTCTCTGATAATCTATATAAGTTCTTTCAAAATAGCATTCTTTTTATACACTTCTTTATACAGATTTGCATTTATTCAGTAAACATCCTTCAGCTTCTCACCATTTAACTTAATACCCTTTCTTTCAGGCAGCTGAGTTATTATTACTGCTGAGAATATTAAAAGAGAACCTATAAACTCTCTTTCTGTGAAGATTTCATTCAGTATTATAAAGCCTCCTAGGGCTGCAAAAACTGATTCCAGGCTCAGGAGCAGTGAGCTAACAGCTGGGTCTGTACCTTTCTGTCCAATAATCTGAAGGGTATAGGCAACGCCTCCTGAGAGAGCCCCAGCGTATAAAATTGGAATCCATGCTTCAACTATTGATGACATATCAGGCCTCTCAAATATCACCATAGGTATTATTGAGAGAATTCCGCAGGTAAAGAACTGAATACAGGACATAATAACCCCATCTACTAAAGGTGAATAATGATCTATTATTAATATATGCACTGAAAATACTAAAGCGCAAAGTACTACTAATACATCCCCCTTATTAATGGTGAAGCCCTCCTTAATACAGAGAAGATACATCCCTATAACAGCTATTACAACTCCAAGCCATACCTTACCAGATGCTCTTCTCCTATTAAATATGCCTAATATTGGTACCATCACTATATAAAGAGCTGTGAGAAATCCTGCTTTTCCAGCAGTAGTATACTGAAGTCCTATTTGCTGAAGAGAGCTTGCTGCAAACAAAGCAATACCACACAATACCCCTCCAGCAATAATATTTCTCTTATACTCACCTGTGATAATTTTGGGCTTAATATTTTCCCTTTTATCTAATAAATTCCTAAATAAAATATAAAGTACAAGAACTATTCCTGCGATAAAAATTCTTACGGCATTAAAGGTAAAGGGCTCTACGTAATCCATGCCAACACTTTGCGCCACAAAGGCAAAGCCCCAGATCATAGCTGCGGCTATCAACATAATATTACTGCGTAATTTTCTCTGATTCATTGCTATACTCCTCTAATTAATTGATATAATATCAATTTTATCACATGGCATAGAAAAACAATACTATACTAAATATTTATTAATTATATACAGCCCTACCATAGGCAGGAATATTTGCTGTATAATAATGTTATTGTAGAAATATACCCTTACGGAGGATAATTTATGAAGCATTATTTAGATTTATTTATGGTATTTTTCAAAATTGGAGCTTTTACCCTTGGTGGGGGTTATGCTATGGTTCCATTAATACAGAAAGAGGTGGTTGATAATAAAGGCTGGCTGGAAAAAGAGGAATTTATAGATACCTTAGCCTTAGCTCAATCCTCACCAGGACCAATAGCAATTAACACTGCAGTTTTTGTAGGCTTTAAAGATTCAGGATTATTAGGAGCAATAATAACAACCTTAGGTTCCGTTCTCCCCTCCTTTACAATAATATTGATCATAGCGCTATTTTTTAGAAATATTAGAGATAACATTTACGTGGACAAGGCCTTTAAGGGCATTCGCCCAGCAATCGTGGCACTTATTGCTGCCCCTGTTATCTCTATGAGTAAATCTATAGCTCTTAAAAGCATTAAGATACTTATTCCTATCCTCTCAGCTCTTGTAATAGCCTTTGGTGGAGTATCACCGATTATAGTGATCCTCATAGCAGCTATCTTGGGAATTATCTACGGAAAAGCAAAGGAGGGTAAATAGATGGGGCTTTTTGTTCAAATTTTCATTTCTTTTTTTAAGGTAGGACTTTTCAGCTTTGGAGGAGGCTATGCCATGCTCCCATTAATTAGAGAGGAGGTTGTAGGTCATGGATGGGTTACAGTCAGTGAGTTCACTGACATAATTGCTATATCTCAAATAACCCCTGGTCCAATATCCGTCAATAGTGCTACCTACATAGGATATACTGCAACAAACTCCTTTTTGGGCTCTGTGGTTGCTACCTTAGGGGTAATACTTCCCTCTATGATAATAATGACACTGATATCAATTTTCTTTATAAAGTTTAAGAATAACAAGTATGTTGATTACGCCTTTTTAGGTATTCGGCCAGCAGTTATAGGCTTAATAGCAGCGGCAGCTCTAACCCTGATTAATAAGCAAAACTTCATTGACTTTACAAGCATATTATTCTTCCTTGGAGCTTTTATAGCTGCATTAAAGAAGGTAGATCCTATTCTCTTAATAGTCATAGTGGCGGTAATAGGTATAGTTATCTATTAACCATCTAAGTAATGACTCTCTTACTTAGTTCAAATTAGTTTTCTTTTAATGGAAATAGAAAAACATCAATTAAGCGTATTCTTAAGCTTAATTGATGTTTTTTAAACTACTTATAGTGCTAATCTAAATTCTTAGCTAACTTAGCTATATTAGCCTTTTTGCCAATAACCACAATAACGTCTCCATCCCCTAGAATCATATCTGGGTCAAATTCAATCAAAGGCTCTCCATCATGAATAATAGCTATAACATTAAGGCTATATTTCTTTCTTACATTCATCTCATGAAGGCTGTGACCATAGTATCTTTCAGAAACCTTAAGCTCACTGATCTCATATTCCTCTGAAAGCTCTATATAATCCATCACCCTATGAGCTGTAAGGGTGCTCGCAAGGCGTATTGCTCTATCCTTTTCTGGATAAACCACCTCTGCCCCCATCCTATCTAACACCTTACCGTGGTCAGCACTTATTGCTTTGGATATAACCCTTGGAACTCCAAGCTCTATGACATTCACTGTTACCAGAATGCTTACTTCTATAGTTTCACCTATACAAACAACCACCGTTTCACAATTTTGAACCCCGGCTTCTATTAAAGCCTTTTTATCCAGATGAGGTACTACTAAAGCATGTGATACTTTATCCTGTATCATCTGTATCTTATTTTCATTACTATCTAAAACTAAAACCTCATGTCCTGATGCCGCAAGAGCCTCAGCAAGGGCTGTTCCAAAGCGGCCTAAGCCGATTATACCAAAGGGTATTGTTGATTTATGATTTAGCATTTTTTTATTCTCCTATCCAATTGTAATTCTCTCTTCAGCATATGAAACCCCTGTGGAATTTTTATATACCCAAATACTAGCCATGGTAAGAGGTCCCAGCCTCCCGAAAAACATGGTTAATACTAGCAATAACTTACTTAAATCATGAAGACCTGGTGTTATACCCGTGGATAATCCCACAGTACCAAATCCAGAAACCACCTCAAAAAGCACCTGCATAAAGGTTAGATTAGGTTCTATTATGCTAATTAGAAAAGTAATTATACATACTAACGCTGTAGCTAGTGCTGTTATCACAAATGCCTTTATTATACTTTCATTAGGTATTTTTCTTCTAAAGGCTGTACAGGCTTTGTTGGTAGAAAGTGCATATACACTTTTAAAAATAGCAAAGGCAGTGGTTGTCTTTATACCACCTCCTGTAGAACCAGGAGAAGCACCTATGAACATCAGTATAATAAGAACAAAGAGACCTGCATTGGTAAAGGTACCTAAAGGATATGTACTAAACCCAGCAGTCCTTGCAGAGGTACTATGGAAAAATGCTCCCAACCAGCTTATGTTCTCAGTACCCTTTAGAAGCAGTGTTCCCACTAGGAGCAGAGCCCCAGTCATTGTTAATACGATTTTTGAATGCATTGAAAGATTCTTAAAAGACTTTTTACTTATTATTTCCTTAATTACATAAAACCCCAATCCTCCAAATATAATAAGAAAACAAGTTGTAAGATTCAACAGCACGTTATCTCTGTAAGGTATAAGGTTTTGAAGTCCACCTAATATGTCGAAGCCAGAATTATTAAAGGCAGCTATTGAATGGAAAGCGCTTATACCTAAGGCGCTAAGGGGTGGATAATCCTTAACAAAAACTATAAAGCTCAGTATCAGTCCAATTCCCTCAAAGAAAAGAGTCATAAAAAGCACTGACTTTACCAGTTTAACTACTCCCTGAAGGGTATCCGCATTCATCCCTTCCTTCAGGAGAACCCTCTCCTTTAAGCCTATTTTCTTTCCCGTTAAAAGAATAAAGGCTGCTCCAGCGGAGGTAACACCTAAGCCTCCAACCTGTATAAGTAAAGCCACCACCGTTCGTCCAAA
>JAEXSY010000213.1 GCA_023440105.1 Bacillota bacterium | reverse complement strand
ATTAAAGCCTATAGAGAGGAAGGAATCGATATTTCCTCTGTTACAGTACAAAATGAACCAATGGCAGTACAGACCTGGGACTCCTGTATCTATACTTCAGAAGAAGAGAGCCTCTTTGTTAGAGATTATCTTGGACCAGCTCTGGAAGGATCAGGCCTGGGGAAGGTAGACATATTAATTTGGGATCATAATAAGGAAGAAGCCTTTAACAGAGTTAGAGATACCCTAAAGGATGAGAAAACTAAAAAATATACTAAGGGAGTTGGTGTTCACTGGTATACAGGAGATCACTTCGAGGCTCTTGAGATTATTAAAAAGCAGTATCCCCATCTGAAGCTTTACTTTACAGAAGGCTGTGTGGAGTATTCAAGATTTAGCGATTCAGGAGACATCAAAAAAGCTGAGATGTACGCCCATGATATGTTAGGAAATCTTAATGGGGGAATTAATGGCTTTTATGACTGGAATCTTCTATTAGATGAGCAGGGAGGTCCTAATCATGTAGGGAATTACTGTGCGGCACCGATACTTTACGATAGAAAAAAAGACACTCTAGATAAAAAGCTTTCCTACTATTATATAGGTCATTTTAGCAAATATATTAAAAAGGGAGCTAAGAGAATAGGACTAACTAGATACACCGATAAGGTAGAGGCTGTAGCCTTTGTTAATCCTGATGGGGGGAGGGTTGTTATTCTATTAAATAAGGGAGAAGAGGCTTTACCGATAACTCTTCGAGAGGAAGGGCAAGGAGTAGAGCTTTCTGTTGAAAGTCACAGTATTATAACGATTACTTATAAATAACTGGTATATAAAAAAATAACACCTTTTTAAAAAAACGGATAATTATAAAGAAAAATAGTAGCTTGTATAATATAAACATAAGCAATTAAAACGTTAACATTGAGGAGGATCATTATGAAAGTTAAAAAGTTATTAGTACTTCTCTTAAGTAGTGTCATGGCTCTTTCTTTAGCTGCCTGTGGAGATAAAAATGGATCTGACAGCGGTAAGGGTGGAAACGATAAGCTGGTAGTATGGACGCTGGCTGAGGATCTTAAGCAATTTGCTGAGCGTTATCAGAAGGAAACAGGGACAGATGTTGAGGTAGTAGTTATAGCACCTGCAGATTATCCTACCAAGCTACAAGCAGCCTTAGGCTCAAAAGATAAGAATGTTGATGTAATTGTTGGTGAACCACAGATGCTTCCTAACTTTTTTGAAGCAGGCTTCTTTGAAGATTTAAGCCAGGAGCCATACAAGGTTGAGGATTATAAAGATCAAATAGTAGACTATATATTTGAAGCTGGTAAGGATGAAAACGGTATAGTTAGAGCCTTAAGCTATCAAGTAACTCCAGGGAGCATCATTTATAGAAGAGACTTAGCTAAAGAAATTTACGGAACTGATGATCCGGTGGTAATAGCAGAGAAGTTTAAAGATTTTGATACTATTCTTAAGACAGCTGGAGAGGTAAAGGCTAAGGGCTATAGAATATTTGCTGATTCAGGAAATCTCAGATGGTATGCTAATGCTTCTGCCCCTTGGGTAGAAGATGGTAAGCTTAATCTATCAGAATCTCGTCTGGCATATATGGATGCTGCAGTGAAGCTTTATCAAGAGGATTTAGTTGCCTTTGCTCCAGAATGGTCAGCTGCTTGGTATGCTTCCATGGCAGGAGAGCTTCCAGTAGATGCAGGCTGGACTGAGGCTGATGAACTGGATACCCTTGAAGATAACGAAAAAACTCAGGTGTTCTCTTACTCTCTTCCATCTTGGGGAGCTTTAATAGTGAGAGATAATGCAGGGGAAAATAAAGGTAATTTTGGTGTAACTTCTGGACCTTCTTCTTACTTTGGTGGAGGAACCTTCCTTGGAATAAATTCCTTCAGTGATAATAAGGACAAGGCATGGGACTTCATTAAGTTTGTTACCTTAAATAAGGAAACAGCAGAATGGTGGCTTGAGGCTTCCGATGGTGATGTTGTTTCAAATATAGAAGTACTTAATGAAAATGCTGATTTCGAAAATGAATCCTTTGGTGGACAAAAGACCTATGAGTTCTATCTAGAGGAAGCTAAGAATATAGATTTTTCTTTAATAACTAAATATGATGACCAGATAGGTGTATTCTGGGGTGCTTCTATCGAAGCGGTTCAAAAGGGTGAAATGACAAAGGAAGAAGCAATTGAGGACTTCTATATGCAGGTAGAATCAACCTATCCTGAAATTGAAATAAAAAAATAGTTTTAAGCTGTGGTGGTGTCCCCTCAAGGGACGCCTCCATATTTATACTAAATGTCTTAATCTAAGAGAAAGGGAGTGGAGGCGATGAACAAGAAAAAAGCTACAGGTTTAAAAAATCGAGAGAATTATGGATACTTGTTTATTGCACCTTTTTTAATCGTTTTTTTAACCTTTAGTATTTATCCCGTATACAGAACCTTATATTTGAGCTTTACCAATTATAGTGGATTTAATATACCTACCTTTGTGGCATTGGACAACTATACTAGGGTATTTAAGGATAGGATTTTTTGGGAGGCTTTTGTTAATACCCTGAAGATATGGGGAATTAATATAGTGCTTCAGCTAGGCTTAGCTTTTATATTAACCCTAATATTCAGTGATATGAAGTATAAAATTAAGGGCTTAAGTATTTATAGAGCTCTTTTTTACCTGCCTAATCTTATTGCAGCTACATCTGTAGCCTTCTTATTTAAGTTCCTTCTCGATTGGAGATTTGGTTCTTTAAATCAGTTACTAGTGAAAGCAGGTATAATTGAAAGGTCAGTAAACTGGCTGGGTACTCCTGCTACAGCTCAGTTAGCTGTGGGTGTTATAGGGGCATGGCTGTGGTTTGGTAATTCCTTTATCCTGCTTATGGCTGGTGTTCAGGGAATTAACAGAGACTATTTTGAGGCAGCCTCCATTGATGGCGCTGGCCGTTTTAAAATCTTTACCAAGATAACCCTTCCTCTATTGAAGCCTATAATGCTTTACGTAGCTATTACCTCTCTTATAGGGGGACTTCAAATCTTTGATATACCATATCTAATTTCTAATGGTAATGGAGCTCCTAGCCGAGCTTTAAATACAGCCGTAATGTATATTTTCAACATGGCCTTTAAGAATAGACAGATAGGCTATGCTGGAGCGATTGCTTTCATACTATTCTTTATAATAGCACTGTGTTCCGTTGCAGTTTATTTTATAATGTATCGTAAGAGGGAGGAAAAATAATGGGATTTAAGATAAAAAAATCAATTTTAAATATAACCTTAATCATTTTAGCTATCCTGTGTCTTCTTCCTTTTGCCATGATGATAATAAATGCTACCAGAAGTGGAAATGAAATTATGACAGGATTTTCTCTACTTCCTGGGGACAGCCTTTCAGAAAACTGGGCTGTAGTAAAAAGAAGCTTGGATATACCAAGAGGAATGCTGAACAGCCTTTTTGTATCCCTAGCAAGTACCATTCTCTCAGCGTATTTTTCTGCATTAACTGCCTATGGCTTTGCTTATTATAAATTTAAAGGAAGAAATGTAATATTTACTATATTGCTAGTATTTATTATGATACCTTCTCAGCTTGGTCTCATAGGATTCTATGATTTGTGCGTAAAGCTGGGGATTACAGATAGTTATATTCCATTAATAGTTCCTGCTATGGCAAGCCCCGCTGTGGTATTTTTCTTAAGACAGTATATTCTTTCTGTTATGCCCATATCAGTATTGGAGGCTCCCAGAATAGATGGAGCTTCAGAGCTGAAAATATTCCACAGTATAGTGCTTCCTATAATGGCACCAGGAATAGCTACCATGTCCATAGGAACCTTTATAGGCTCCTGGAATAACTATCTAATCCCTTTGATACTTTTAAATACACCAAAGAAGTTTACTCTCCCAGTTATGGTAGCATCTTTAAATTCTACAAAGGACATTGCTAGTAATATAGGTGCTGTTTATGTCACCGTGGCAGTGTCTGTAATACCGATAATGATTGTATTTATGTTCTGCTCCAAGTATATTATAAGTAGTATATCTTCAGGAAGTGTTAAGGAGTAGATGAGGACATGGACTCAATTTTAGTAGTAGGAAGTGATAAACAGCTTCGCTCAGAGGTTATTGATGTGATTAATATATCTAGTGTTCCTGTGAGTGTTATCATCGAGTGCAGCAGTGGAGAAAAAGCCTTAGAGGTTTTAAAAAGTCAGAAAATAGACCTTATGATTATAGAGGTAGAGCTGCCGATAAAGGATGGTATCAGCGTAGTGTCAGGAATAAAGGAGCATAAATTTAAACCTCAGATAATTGCTGTCAGTGGAAGGGATGATTTCTCTTCTGCAGTAAAGCTCATGAGGCTAGGGGTAAGAGATTACCTCCTAAAGCCATTGGATAAAAAAATGCTATTAACCCTCTTAGAGAAGCTAAATATTGAGATCGAAGAAAATAAGAGGAATAATAAGGACATCCTTATGCTAGGCTATCAGCTTTTAAAATATTTGATAGTAAATGATAATTTAACCTCAAAGGAAATGGAAGTAGTGATTAATCAGTTTAATCATAAGCTTTTTTCCTCTGGATATTTTCTCTTCTGCGTTGAAGCAAGAGAAAATGAAGAGAATAAATATAAGCATCTAATGTATCTAAAAAATATAGAAGGCAACGACGTATTCATTATCTCTAAAGAAAACAAGGATTTTCTACTAAAAAATGAACTGAGAAAGAGAAACGTGGGTATAAGCAAGGAACATTCGGGGATTGGAGAGCTTAAAATAGCGTATTTAGAAGCAAAGCTTGCTAGAAGGTCTGCTTTTATCTCTGGAAGACATAAGGTAGAGTATCCTGAGGCTGAAATAAAAGATATTAACCTTTATGAAATTACTCAGCCACTGGAAAATGAACACCTTGCTCAGCTTATCGGTACAGAAAAGCTAGAGGAGGCACTAAACACCTTAGAAAAAGCAGTAGAAGCTGTCAAGGCTGGGTTATATCCCTTAGAAATCTTTAAGGAGTCTATAGAAAATCTGATAAATATTATAACAGATACATATCACAATATAATGGAAGAAGAAGGTGATAGCCTAAGCTTACTTAAAAATGTCTATGGTTTTTCTACTATTGACAATTTTTTAGAAACCTTCACAGAATGGATTATTGCTTTTAATAGAAAGATAAAACAGCAATACGATGACTATAAAAATAAAAGAAAGATACAGGAGGCCATAGTATATATTCAAGAGAACTTTAGTAAAAATCTCAATATGGCTGTGGTATCCAATGAGGTTTCTATGAACTATTCTCTCTTTTCTTATTTGTTTAAACAGTATACAAGAAATAACTTTGTCAACTATTTAAAAGAATTAAGAATTAAGGAAGCTAAGAGAATGCTCATAGAGACAGATTTAAAGGTAAATCAAATAAGTCAAAGTGTAGGCTATGAAAATGAAAAGCATTTTATGAAAACTTTCAAAAATGTCTGTGGCGTATCCCCCACAGAATACAGAAAGAACATGCAGTTTATCTAAAAAAACTGCATGTTCTTTTTAACTCTAAATTTTAACTTCTAAACTTCCTGCCTCTCCATATTTCTGTCGGCTTGGCTAAAGATTTCCTCAAAGTCATAAGCCTTATTTGGCTCCCAAATATGATATCCCATGCGGAAGGAGATTGTGTATTTTTTTGCGTTTAGCTTATTATGATTATCTACATAAGCTTGTACTTTTTGTGATATTGAGTGGATCTCATATTCTTCTGTCAATGGAAGGAGAAGATAAAATTCATCCCCTCCCAATCGACAGCTGATTGCTTCTTTATCTAGGGTATTTTTAATACCCTGTCCTAAAACCTTTATGGCGAAGTTACCTTCCTGATGTCCCAGGGTTCTGTTGATATTTTTTAATCCATTGAGATTAAAGGCTAGGGCAGCCACCTTTTGCTTTTTAATCTTTGCTTCCTTGAATTTTATTTCAGCTAATCGTTTAAAGCCTTGAAGACTGTAATTATCAGTAAGGCTGTCCTTCATG
>JAEXSY010000169.1 GCA_023440105.1 Bacillota bacterium | reverse complement strand
GCTCTTCCCAGTACTGGAAGATTAGGCTTGATTTCAAAGTTAACATATTTTGAAAGATCAGCCCCAAATTTAACTGCTTTTATATTAAGCTCATCCTTTATTATATCTCCATAATACTCTGGCAAGGATTTTGTGCTTATAAGCATTTCTGATAGTGGCTGTCTGTTCTTTATATTAGCTCCATTTCTCGCACTTCTTCCTAGCTTTACAATCTTATAGGCCATTTCCATTTCAGCCTCAAGAGCTGGATTTACTAAGGAACTATTGTAATTTGGCCATGGACAAAGGTGTATGCTTTCCTGTGCTTTAGGGTCAAGAGAAATTACAAGATTTTGATACATTTCCTCTGTGATGAATGGTACAAAAGGCGCTGCTACCTTAATTAAGGTAGTAAGAACAGTATACAGTGTTACATATGCACCTATCTTATCCTCAGTTAAGCTATCACTCCAGAATCTAGCTCTATTTCTTCTAACATACCAGTTAGAAAGCTCATCGGTAAATTCTTCGATGGATAGAGCTGCCTGAGTTATTCTGTATCCTTCTAAATCCTCATCAACGGATTTCACAAGAGTATTTAATCTTGATATTATCCATTTATCCATTACATTTTCAGATACGAATTCTCTGTAATCTAGTGGATTAAACTTATCTAAATCAGCATAAAGCACATAGAAAGAATAAACATTCCATAAGGTGCTTAAGAACTTTCTTCCAGCTTCTGCTACATCATCCTCTGAAAATCTCGTAGGAAGCCATGGTGCACTAGCGGTGTAGAAGTGCCATCTGGTAGCATCTGCTCCCTGATGCTCTAATACATCAAAGGGATCTACTACATTACCCTTATGCTTTGACATCTTAAGGCCTTGCTTATCCAATACATGACCTAAAACTATACAGTTCTCAAAAGGTGGCTTATCAAATACTGCTGTGGATATAGCAAGCAGTGTATAGAACCATCCTCTTGTCTGATCCACTGCCTCTGAAATAAACTGAGCTGGGAAGTTTTCCTCAAATAGCTCTTTATTTTCAAAGGGATAGTGGTACTGAGCAAAAGGCATTGATCCTGAATCAAACCAACAGTCTATAACCTCACCGGTTCTTTCCATTTCCTTTCCACATTCTGGACAATTAAGCTTAACCTCATCTATATAAGGCTTATGAAGCTCTATTCCTTCTGGTACATTTATTCCCTTCTTCTGCAGCTCTTCTCTGCTGCCTATGCATTCTCTATGACCACAGCTGCACTCCCATATAGGAAGTGGTGTTCCCCAGTACCTATCTCTAGATATTCCCCAGTCGATAACATTTTCTAAGAACTTACCAAAACGGCCTGTTCTTACATTATCAGGGTACCAATTTATCTTATTATTATTTTCTAATAGCTTATCCCTTAAGGAGGACATCCTTACAAACCAGCTGTCCTTCGGATAGTAAAGAAGTGGTGTATCACATCTCCAGCAGTGTGGATAGCTGTGAGTAAACTTCTCTGATTTATAAAGAGTGTTGTTTTCCTTCATATATTCTAATATCTTAGGGTCTGCTTTTTTTACAAACATTCCTTTAAAAGGCTCTACCTCTTCTACAAACTTACCTTCTAAATCTACTAAATTTATAAGAGGAAGATTGTATTTCTTACCGATGAGGTTATCATCCTCACCATAGGCTGGAGCTATGTGAACTATTCCAGTACCATCACTTAAGGTTACGAAGTCACCATGAACCACATAAAAGGCTTTTTCTTCTGGAGTATAGAAAGGGAATAGCTGCTCATATTCCATTCCTAATAGCTCTTCTCCTTTGAACTCTTTTACAATTTCATATTCTCCAGTAAGAAGTCCTAAAAGAGCCTTAGCAAGGATGTAATGCTCTCCTTCCTGTACCACCTCTACATAGTCATAGCTCTTATTTACAGCTAATGCCACGTTACTTGGTAGTGTCCATGGAGTTGTTGTCCAGGCAAGGATATATTTATTTTCTTCACCCTTGACCTTAAACTTTACTATAGCCGTAGCTTCCTTAACATCCTTATAGCCCTGCGCTACTTCATGGGAGGATAAAGCAGTACCACAACGTGGACAGTAAGGTACTATCTTATGTCCTTTATACAAAAGCTCTTTATTCCACATCTGCTTTAATGCCCACCATACAGATTCAATATAATTATCCTCATAGGTAACATAAGGATTATCCATATCTACCCAATATGCAGTCTTCTCAGACATGTCTCTCCACATATTAACATAGGAAAACACGCTGCTCTTACATTCTTTAACGAACTTTTCTACACCGTATTCCTCTATTTGAGGCTTTCCTGATATCCCAAGCTTCTTTTCAATTTCTAATTCCACAGGAAGTCCATGAGTATCCCAGCCTGCTTTTCTTAGAACCCTGTAGCCCTTCATTACCTTGTATCTTGGCACTATATCCTTCATAACTCTTGTAAGTACATGACCTACATGAGGCTTTCCATTAGCTGTAGGAGGACCATCATAGAAAGTAAAGTTTTCTTTTCCTTCATTGAGATGAAAATTCTTCTCGATTATGTCTTTATCCTTCCAAAGCTTAGCTATATCCTTTTCCATGGAAACAAAGCTTCGGGAGCTATCGATTTTTTTATACATTTTTACGGCTCCTTTCTCTTGTAACTTAATTTTATAATTCCATTTTTTTAATTAAAAATTTTTATATAATAAAAAAACCCCATCCAAAAGGACGAAGCTATAATTCGTTATACCACCTATGGCTGCTTCAGTTTTAAAAAATACAAAATAAATAAAAGTATCCTTGAAGCAAATTCAAGCACCAACATGCTCTATCCTTTAACGCCGGCTCGCGGGTAAGCTTACTAAAACTTCAGCAACCAACTCCCAGGTGATTTTCATAAATCCTAGCTGCGGCTATCCCACCATAAAGCCACTCTCTAAAAGCATCAGACTCACTACTTTTCCTAATCATAGTTTTTAGCAACTACATTATAATATCCAGGCTCTAAAAAGTCAATTAAAATCTCTAACTCCTTTGCTCTCATTTCCTACCATTGATTTTTGATACAAGCTATGTTTTAATAATTTTGTGCTAGAAAGAATAATTTTCTTTCCCAATATACTAACATATACACAGCAGAGGGAGGACAACTTACATGGAAAAAATATGCTTATGTAAAAATGTAAATAAAGACACAATAATAAATGCAGTTTCTAAGGGTACAGACACTTACGAAAAAATGATGAGAGAAACTGGCGCAGGAACTGGAGCTTGCAAGGGTGCAAGATGCAAGTGCAAGATTAACGAGATCATAAACGAAAATAAATAGTATTTTTCTTAAGAATGTAGACATGCCAGGCTAATAATAAAATAGCCTGGCATTTTAAATATAACGAAATAACTAATCATGGTCTTAAATACACTAGAACTCTGATCCAAACCTTTCATATAAGGCTCTTTTATCAAGAGTAAAAAAGCTTACCTTATACTTCCCTTCCTCATTCTTTTCCAGCTGTATTATTCCTTCTAATTCTAAAGTCTCCTTCTCTCCATCAGATATTATCTCTAAATCAACCCTATAGTCATAAATTGCAGCCTCCCCAGAGCCCTTTGTTTGTGCTAGATGAATAACCTTAGCTTCCGAGGTAAAATTATTATGGTAAGCTAGGGAATCAAGAAAAAAAAGAGTAGTATCGGTAATCATATCCTCAAAAGCCTTTTCAGTCATTAAAGGAGCATAAATATTAGTATATTCCTTTACAATTTCTTCTCCAGCTTCTTCTCCAATACTATATACACCAGCTTTCCTGCCGCCCCAATAACTATCTACCAATGGCTTATTATACTCATTGAAAGCTTCCAAATAATTCTCATATCTATCATGACTCTCTACTTCATATATTTTTTTCAAAAATTCACTAGCTAATTTATCTGCATTATTTGAATCCCTTCCTCCGGTAAAGGTACAGCCTACAGCTACTGCGATAATTAGCATAATACTTAAAAAGGTGGATATTAACATTCTAGGCTTCTTTGCAATCATGGTAATCCTCTCCTTTAAATTCCTTTTATCAGTGTTCATGGTAGTGGCTATGGATAACATGCTTTTCACTGGTTTTTCCATAGGAATTAGACCGATCAAGGTTCTTCCATAAGCAAATCTTTCCCCTTCTCCAATCCTTTTGATAGCAGCCTCATCGCAGGCCAGCTCACAATCCTGACGGGATATATAAGCAGCAATCCATACCAAGGGATTAAACCAGTAAACAGCTAAAAGAATATTTCTAACTAGAGCCCAAAAATGATCAAAATTATAATAATGTGAAAGCTCATGGGCAATTACATGACTCATCTCCTCAGGACTTTCCGTAAGGCTAGGAGTAATATAAATTCCCGTTCCCTTAAAGCCCCAGAATAAGCAGGGGGAGCTTATAGCATCAGAGGTATATATAGGCAGCTTACAGGAATAATCCTTTATTTCCTTTCGGCTCCTAATAAGCTTTTTTGCAAAAAATACATTAGAAGCAATCATATACAGAGCAGTCACTATTATACCTAAATACCAAATGTACTTGATAATAATTGAAGAAGAAAACTCACCACTATCAGCAGTTAAATCCTCTGTATAACTCCCTTCATTAATAGTTGTTTCATCTACTACAGCCTGTGGATGTTTAGCAGAAGCTTCTTTATTGTCAGCATCAGCAATGATAATCTTGTCAGGCAATCTAACATAATTCATTATGCTCACAGGACTCTCAATAAATGAAAAAGGCAATATTAACCGGATTACCACCAGAAGCCACAGAGCATACTGAAGCTTAAGTGTAAGCCTTCCTTTAAATATTCTTCTTACAAACAGAATCATTACAATCAACAGAGAGGATGTTATTATAACCTCATCCATCATTTTTCCTCCTCAGCCTTTCTTAATATTTCATACAGCTCCTCTATATCCTGTTTCGATAAAGCCTTCTGCTCAACCATGGTATTCATCATAAGTCCGACATTCCCTCTAAAAACCCTTTGAAGAAAGCTTTCTGCTTCCTGAAGCTGCGCTTCCTCCTCTTGAATTTTCGGATAATAAAGCTTTGCCCTCTTACCCTCCTTATAACTCACCGCCTGCTTATCCTCCATTCTATTCAGAAGGCTTATCACCGTGTGCTTAGTCCAACCAGTTTCCTCCCTAAGCTCTGCCGTAAGCTCAGTAATCGTCTTAGGAGAACTCTCCCACAACCTCACCATTATCCTCCACTCAGCATCAGAAAGCTTTATCATAAAATTCACTCCTTAATAGGTAATCAATTGTCTACCTACATAGTACCAATTATTTTCCAACAACTCAAGAACAATTTTCATAATATTCAATATTTTTCCTACATAAAAAAAAGAATCCCCACCAAAAGAGACCCTCTCCAATCATCTATATAATCTTCTGTCTTCTATCTTCTATCTTCTATCTTTTGCCTTTCATCTCTTACTTCTTAGCTCTTAGCTCTTAGTTTTTCTCTATTCTCTATTCTCTTTTCTCTCTTCTCTCTTCACTGCCCTTCTCCTACCCCGTAGTCCTATGTATCCACTTCCCCCTCATTACTCTTGGCGTGGTTATAAGCGCTTTTATAAATTCATCACTGGATAATAT
>JAEXSY010000102.1 GCA_023440105.1 Bacillota bacterium | reverse complement strand
CGTTCAAATAGTATCTGTTTGTATTATCTTGAAAAAATAGGTAAAATAAGTTATTCTAATGATAGTTAATATTGATTTTGGAGGATTATTATGGCCACTATTAAAGACATAGCAAGAGAAGCTGGTGTGTCCCACGGTACTGTATCAAATGTTCTAAATAAAACTGGTAAGGTAAGCATAGAGAAAATACGCTTGGTAGAAGCCGCAGCAAAAAAACTTGGCTACATACCTAACATTCCAGCCCAGCAGCTCAGACAGGGCTTTAAAAAGCATGTGGCAGTGATAATCCCTTCATTTGAAATAGATTGTTATATGGATCTGTATAACAGTATTAAAAATAGCTTATCTGATCATGATTATGAAGTATTAGTTTATACAACAGAAGGCATTTCTGGTCTTGAAGAAAGTATATTAGAGCAGCTCCCACTGTCAAGCATCAGTGCTATAGTAACTATATCCAGCTTATTTGACTCTAAAACAGCTTATAAAGTAAACTGTCCTGTAGTATTCGTTAATAGGGATATAAATAGTAGAAATTCAAAGAGCATGTTCATTTCCTTTGATTTTAAGAAGGCTGGCATAGATATAGGAGAATATATAGTCAAAAGCAACTGGAATAAGGCTGCTTTTTTTTCCTCTCACAGCAGATTTCAAGAGGATAAGCTCCTTTATGAAGGACTCAGTGATAGCTTAATAAATAGTGATGCTTCACTGCAGCGTTTTTCCTCAGATACTTCTCTAGCAGTTAATAGAGCCTTTGATATATTATCCAGCGATGAAAACTTCGATGTAATAGTTACCTCTTCTCTACCTCGAGCAGAGGCCATTGCTACAGCTATACGCTTTAGCAATCTATCAAGACCTCCTAAGATTCTAACTGTAGCCAGCTATAAAACTTTCTCCAATAATCATTTCATAACCTATGAGATGAATTATAAGCATATGGGAAAAGTTATTGCTGATATGCTCCTTAATTATTTTATTAATAATAAAGTTCTTAAAAAAGAGCTAACGTTAGAAGCTACTGGATTTAGATTTCAATTCCCTAATATAAAAAAAAGAGAGAGAAAAAGCTTGACTATGCTTACCCTTCCCTCTCCTACTACACAAGCTCTACAAAAGCTTAGTCCTTATTTTTTTGAATTAACAGGCATAAACCTTAAAATAAATGTCTTATCCTATAACGATTTATACTCTCACATGGAGATTTTTAATGAAAATTACTCATATGATATGGTTAGAATGGATGTGGCATGGTTTTCAGAGCTTGCTGAGAAGGTTTATAAGCCACTTAATATATCTTCTAGTAATAATCACGAACCTCTGCTACGAGTGTTAAGAGAATCCCTTAATAGCTATACTTCTATAGGAGATACAAGCTTTGCCTTACCCTTTGATCCCAGTGTCCAAATTCTTTTGTTCCGTAAGGATTTATTTGAAGATGCTTTAGTTAAACGAGCCTACTATGAGCTATATAGAGAAAACCTAGAAGTTCCAAAAAATTTCACAGAATATAATAAGATAGCTTCCTTTTTTACACAGTCAATAAATCCTTTGTCTCCCACTAAATTTGGAACTACCTTGACCTTTGGCTCTCCAGCAGTGGCTTCCTGTGACTTTCTGCCCAGACTGATTTCTGAAATGCCAGAGCTATATTCAATGAGCAGCGAAATAAGGTTAGATTCTCCTGAAGGCTTAAGGGCCATGGATAATTATATAGAATGCTATAAATACACAAACAAAAAAGAAAATCCCTGGTGGCAGGATTCTATAAGAGAATTTGCCCAAGGGAATTGCGCAATGTCTATTGTATTTTCTAATTATGCCTCTAACATAATAAACAGCAGAGAATCAATGGTTGTAGGAAAGGTTGGAGCAGCTATAATACCAGGAGGCTATCCTCTTTTGGGTGGAGGAGTTATTGTTATCTCAAAATACAGCAGAGCTCTTGAGGAGTGCATGGAATTCTTCAACTGGTATTACAGCAGTGAGATTTCATCAGCAATTTTTATGCTAGGTGGTTCATCTCCATATACTAGCTCCCTGGAAAACACTGAAGATAATGCTATGTTCCCCTGGGTAGATGCAGCAAAAAACAGTTTTTCCTTAGGGAAACGTAATCTAACTCTATCTGATGCCTCCAATATTCAGCTTAAAAAGTTCGAATTCATCCTAGGCAGCGCTGTGCGTGGTGCAGTAAATGGAAATATGAAGCCAAAGGAAGCTCTCCAATATGCTAAGGAGCTCTTAGAGAGGTAAGCTTTTTGAAAATTAACCTGAACATCTTCAACTGAAAAGTTTATTAAAAAATAAAACTGCCAAACCCTAACCAGATTTGGCAGTTTTTTAGTTATCTTAACAATACTCAATAAGTAATAAGTCATGTGACAGGCACCTTTTCATGTGCCTGTCACCATTGCATATAATTTTAAATTGATTTAGTCTATATATTAGATAGACAATTTAAGTAATATTGTTTAGAAAAAGAGGGGTACAAGGAGGTGCAAGTTAAAATGATAGAAGAAGAATTACACAAATATATTGAAGAAAAGCAGCCTAATATTTGTCAAATAGTAGCTTATAAGGATGGGCTAGAGG
>JAEXSY010000064.1 GCA_023440105.1 Bacillota bacterium | reverse complement strand
AGATCAACCTCCACCCCTCTATTTTCTCTAATCATGTCTACTGCATCCTTCATAACCGTTAAGGTACGAAGCCCTAGAAAGTCCATCTTTAAGAGGCCAAGCTCTTCAAGAGTTCCCATGGTAAACTGTGTCACAATCATTTCTTCATTTCTCTGCAGTGGTACATACTCAACTAAGGGCTTTGAGGCAATAACCACGCCTGCAGCATGGGTGGAGGAGTGTCGAGGAAGCCCCTCTAAAGCCCTACTCACATCAATAAGCTCATGTACCCTTGGTTCATCATCATAAGCATTCTTCAACTCAGGATTCATCTCTAAAGCTTTATCAATGGTAATATTGAGCACCGTAGGTATCATCTTTGCAATTCTATCTACCTCTCCATAGGAATAGCTCATAGCCCTTCCCACGTCCCTTATACAAGCTCTTGCCGCCATAGTACCAAAGGTAATTATCTGCGATACGTTGCTCTCACCATACTTACCTACCACGTAATCTATAACCTCAGGTCTTCTTTCATAGCAGAAATCAGAGTCTATATCTGGCATACTTACTCTTTCCGGATTTAAGAACATTGGTTATTATCCATGGACTCTTTATTCCATGCTCTGGAGGTTTCCCCCATTTTCATCAGATAGTCATTTCTATCTCAGATTGGACTATATCATCATATTGAATAGATTTATTCAATATGTTGGGCGCTCGTGGAGAGAATTATTGATTAGCTTCTCATCTCTCTAGTCTCTGAACCTTTCTGGTACATAACGCCGTTCCCAGACTTGGCTGCTGATTAACATGCTTTTAAAAAGTTTAGCTTTCCAGCAATTCACCCAATTTAAAGAGCGCATCTTAGTTCACGCTCAAAGATCAAACTATATTCAATAGGATCAATTTTTGTTATTCCTAAGGCATATGCCACAATAGCACCAGCGGCCGATCCACGGCCAGGTCCCGTAGGTATCCCCTTCTCATTAGCAAACCTAATAAAGTCCCAGACGATTAGGAAGTAGTCTACGTAGCCCATCTGTTTAATTATGTTAAGCTCGTATTCTAACCTCTCCAGGATACGTGACGCTTCCTCCGAAGACTCTGCCAGGGTATTCGTTTCTTCTAGAGAGAAGGCATTCCCCCTGAGACTCTCAAATACAGGATATCTGTCTATTACTCCCTTATAGCAGACCTCCCTTAAATATTCATAGGAATCTGTGCCCTCAGGAAGTGGGAATTTGGGGAGCTTTGATACGTGAAATTCATAATCAAAATTGCACTGCTCTGCTATTTTTTGTGTATTCTCTAGGGCCTCTGGGATGTAGGAAAATAGCTCCCACATCTCTTCCGGGGACTTAAGGTAAAACTGATCGGAAGGATATCTCATTCTATTTTCTTCCTCTATGGTCTTACCTGTTTGTATACAGAGAAGAATGTCATGAGATACGTTGTCTTCCTGCCGAATGTAGTGAACATCATTGGTGGCTATGAGAGGGATATCAAGCTCCTTTGAAAGATCTATAAGAACTTTATTTACCTTCCTCTGATCCTCTATGCCATGGTCCTGAAGCTCAAGATAAAAGCCCTCAGTAAAAATATCCTTATATAATAGGGCTGTTTCCTTGGCCTTTTCTATACTTCCTCTATTTATGTAGCTCTGAACCTCTCCTCCTAGGCAGGCACTCAAGGCAATTAGTCCATCACTATGCTCCCTTAGCAATTCATGGTCAACCCTGGGCTTATAATAAAACCCATCTATAGAAGCCTTACTTACTATCTTCATTAAATTCTCATAGCCCTGATTGTTTTTTACAAGAAGCACTAAATGATAGGTTTCATTATCCTTATCATTGGCATCCTTCTTATAAAGAGATTTAGCTGCAACGTATATTTCACAGCCTAAGATAGGCTTTATCCCTTGTGCCTTTGCTTCCTTATAGAAGTCTACACAGCCATACATGACCCCATGGTCAGTTATAGCAATGCTCTCCATCCCCAGCTCCTTGGCTCTTTCTATTATTTTTGAAATCTTTCCCGAACCATCTAAAAGGGAATACTCTGTGTGGAGATGAAGATGAGTGAATTTTTTATCCTGCAAGAAATCACTCCTTTCAATTAAAATAATATACTACTTAAAAACAGTATAATTAAATACATTTTTATTTAAATATCATATAACCATTATAAGACTTCTTAAGGTAATTTGCATTATCTATCCTTTACTCAAACACAAACTCAAAACTGCTTAATTTATTAATATTTAAAAAAATGTACACTTTTTATTAACAATATGCTATAATTTAACATTATTATCTTTAGTGTAAAACACTATAATTTAAAAAGGTGAGAATTTATGAAGATAGAAAAAAATATATACATCGTCTTCTCTGAAACAAAGACAACCATGGGTAGGCTTATAAGAACATTAACTCATAATAAGTATAACCATGTTTCTATATCCACAGACAGAGAGCTTTCCGTAATGTATTCCTTCGGAAGATATCATATTAATTCCCCCTTAGCTGGAGGCTTCATAGTAGAAAATCCTGCTAGATACCTTCTTATGGGAGAGGATGTCAATATAAAGGTATGCGAAATAGCCATGGATGATTTATCCTACGCAGCATTTCAAAAAAAGCTCATGGCTTTTGTCGAAGACAAGCATACAAAAATTTATAATAGCTTTAGTGCTGTATCATCATTATTTCATAAGAGGATAAATATTGAAGATGCCTATACCTGTCTGGATTTTACTACTTCAATCTTAGGCATAGAAGGGGTCTATAATATAAAAGAATTGGAATACAAGCTTTCCAGCAATGTAATTTATGAGGGTAGCTTTAAGGAATATATAGAAGAAGTACTCCCTGCCGATGATGATTTCTTCAAAAAGCAAAATGCAATTAAAATCGTTTCCGGTACCCTGGGACACTTCAGAAAACTTTTTTTACGATATATTGGATATTAAATATAAAATCACAGCTTAATAGAATTCAAGCTGTGATTTTTTATTTCAAAATGAATTTTTCCCTTAAAAATCCAGAATTTCTAAACCTACTCCCTCAAAGCCAGGAAGCACCTTATCAGCCTCTTTAAGAATAGAAGGAGAACCTATACCTATAGCCCTCATCCCAGCTCTCTTTGCAGCCTCTATCCCTGCCTCTGCATCCTCAAAGACCACAGCTTCTGAAGGACTTACAGAAAGCTCCTTAGCACCTAGAAGAAACACCTCTGGGTCAGGCTTTGCCTTGGACACTTTATTCCCATCAACGATTGCATCAAAATAATCCATAAGCTTTAAATTTTCTAATATAATCATAGAATTTTTAGAAGCAGAGCCTAAAGCGATTTTAATACCATTTTCTCTTAAGGTAGTTAAAAACTCCTTTACTCCAGGTAGAATCTCTTCCTCTTTAAGCTTTGTAATATAATCTACATACCACTGATTCTTTTTTGCCGCCATCTCTTCCTTCTCTTTATCACTGACATCTATTCCACCTATGGAAAGAAGGATATCTAAAGAAGCCATTCTACTTACTCCTTTTAGCCTCTCGTTATCTTCCTTGGTAAACTGAAAGCCTAATTCATCGGCCAACCTTTTCCAGGCTAAATAATGATATTTAGCAGTATCAACAATAACCCCATCTAAATCAAATAAACACGCCTTTATATCTACCATAATAATCTCCTTTGTTATTAACTTTTTCTCAGTTCCTCTGCTATTTTTTCAATTTTTCTAAGCCTGTGATTAATACCTGATTTCCCAACGGGAGGACTTAGCATTTCTCCTAATTCCTTTAAGGACTCATCAGGGTAATTTAGTCTTAACTCAGCGATTTCTCTTAGGTTTTTAGGAAGTCTTGCAAGACCTATCTCCCTTTGAATGAGCTTTATGCTTTCCACCTGTCTTATGGCTGCATTTACTGTTTTACTCAAGTTTGCAGTTTCGCAATTAACTAAGCGATTAACATTATTTCTCATTTCCTTCATTATTCTTATATTTTCCAGCTCTAATAGAGAAGAATGGGCTCCAATAATATTTAATAGATCTACAATCTGCTCTCCTTCTTTTATATATACAATATAGCTGCTTTTTCTCTGAATAACCTTAGAGTTAAGTCCAAAGCTGTTAATAAGAGAAGATAAATCCTCTGCATACTCATTATTATGGGTTACAAACTCTAGATGATAGGTCTTTTCAGGATTACTGATGCTTCCACCACCAATAAAAGCTCCTCTGATATATATCTTTTTACAGTCCTCATTGATTAATAGTCTCTTATTTATTCTGTAATCCAGGGATATAAGGTTATCCTCCTCAGCCAAAATTCCAGCCTCTAATAAGAGACCTCTAACTCCCATATTTTCTTCTATCAATACCATATAAAGATTGTTCTTTTTTAAAGAATTGCTCTTTTTAACCATAAGCTTTGCATGAATATTAAAATGTTCCTTTAACAAAGAAAATATCATCCTAGCACTGGCAGGATTCTCTGTGGTTACCCTAAAATTAAGAGCTTTACCACTAAAGGAAAGAGTCCCACTAACCTTCATTATAGCTGATATAGCTGCCAGAGCTTCTTCTTTAGTTAAATCTGTATGCCTGCAAATTTCTCCCTTAACTTTAGATGAAAATGACATAGGTCCTCCTTCCTCACTAATGTGTTTTTGAAGTTCTTATTCTTTCTGATAAATACATATATTCTAATATCCTCTTCTTATCATATAATAGCTTTTTCTCCATAATGGTCTCAGCAAGAACCCTTGCTAAATAGTCTGCATCATGTCTTACTAGATCTTTTTTTACTTTAACAAGATTAGCCTCAATAATCTCTACTCCTAGCTTTTCCAGCTCTCTCCTATCAAAGGTTACCAAGGTAGAGCCTTCCTTCAAATACCTCTCTCTCAGTTCCCTACCTAAGGGTTCCACGTTACCAATAACATAATCTATTATATCTTTATGGGAGTGATCCATAATTGCTTTAACATGGTCAGCAGCAGTAAAACCATCACTTTCTCCTGGCTGAGTCATAATATTAGACACATAGATTTTTAAGGCATTACTCTTTCTGAGGGCAGCAGTTATATCCTTTACCAATAAATTTGGTATTATAGAGGTGTAAAGGCTCCCTGGCCCTATGATTACAGCATCAGCATCCATTATTGCCTCTATGGCATCAGGAAGTGCCTTTGCTTCCTCAGGTATAATCATCATTTTTTCTATACTGGTTCCCTGTGCTACAGCTTCTTTGGGAATAATAGATTCCCCTTCTACAATACTTCCATTCTTAAACCTAGCCTTCAGCTTCATATCATCTAAGGTAACAGGAAGCACCTTACCTGTAACAGCTAAAACAGAGCTCATTTTTTGTACTGCATCTTCGAAATTATCTGAGATTCCATCCATTGCAGCTAAAAATAGGTTTCCAAAGCTATGATTCTTGAGCCTTCCATCAGTAAACCTATATTGCAAAAGCTCCTCCATAAGAGGCTCTGTATCTGCTAAAGCCAGGATACAGTTTCTTATATCCCCCGGTGCCAGCATTCCAAGATCCTCTCTTAAATCCCCAGAGCTACCACCATCATCAGCTACTGTAACTATGGCTGTAATATTGGAGGTATAATACTTTAACCCCCTCAACATAGTTGAAAGACCTGTACCGCCACCTATAACCACAATTTTCGGTCCCTGTATTAACAATCTTTTTTCATATATTAGGTTTTCAACATTATTCTTATCTAAGCTCAGTTTTAAATATCCCTTGTTAATAAGGGATACGATAGATCTAAGCCCACCAACACCGGACACATAAATTATAAATCCACCAATAAGATTTACTATGCCCCAAAAAGCTATATGCCCTAAGCCATAATCTCTATAATAAACCAGTCCGATAATACTAATGACAATAAGGAGTATACCAAGTAATGCAAGAAAAATCCATCTCTTCACCTTTATACCTGGTCTTAACCATTCCCATATCCTCATAGCTTCGCTGCCCCTCGATTTACATCTTCACTGATGTCTCTGTGCTCTATACCTGCACTGTAGCCTAGCTTAATAAGCTCTCCTCTAAGAGCCCCTGCTATTGCCACAGATCTATGCCTTCCTCCGGTGCAACCAATAGCTATTATCAGCTGTCTTTTTCCCTCCTTTATATAGTTGGGAATCAAGAATTTCACCATATCTACCAGCTTATCCATAAATTTCTTCGTTTCCTGATTCTCCATTACATATAATTTTACTGGCTCGTCAAGGCCGGAAAATTTTTTCAGCTCAGGAATATAAAATGGATTTTCTATAAATCTAACATCAAACACCAAGTCAGCATCCACAGGAATACCATATTTAAACCCAAAGGAGAGTACTGTTATAGAAATACTTCTCTGAATTTGATTATTATCTCCATATAGCTCATTGATTTTATCTCGTAGTTCCCTAGGGGCCAGCTTAGAGGTATCTATTATAGAATCAGCTCTATCCCTTACCTCTCTAAGTCTGTTTCTTTCATTACCTATACCAGTAATTATTCTTCCATCAAGAGCCAGTGGGTGCCTTCTTCTAGTTTCCTTAAAACGCTTTACTAATATTTCATCGGAGGCATCTAAAAACAGTATTTCATAATTATAGTTTTTATCTTTCAAATAATTCAAGCTCTGAAAAAGACTATCAAAGAAGGAGCCACCACGAATATCACTTACTAATGCTACCTTTTCAATCTTTCCTTCACCTTGAACACAAGCCTCTGCGAACTTTGGTATAAGGGTTGGAGGCAGGTTATCAACACAAAAGTACCCTAAATCCTCTAAAGCCTTCACCGCTTCGCTCTTCCCTGCTCCAGATAATCCTGTAACAATTATAAATCTCAAATATATATCCTCCTTATGCTTTGCTTGAACTAAATATAATTACCAACTCACATTTATTATACCTTTAAAAGCTACTTTTTTACAACGGTTCTGCTTCTCAATAAACTCCGATTACCTGAAGACACCATAATCTTCAGATACTCTTAAGGAATAATTAAGAGATTACAGGAATCTATTAATAACTTTTCTGCTATAATGGTATTATTATATCAAATAAATTGCAATAATAATTTAAGTCTTTTTAGAGGTGATTAATTTGAACAAGAAGCTTTACAAATCCAGAGTAAATAAGATGCTATCAGGTGTATGCGGAGGAATTGGAGAATACTTTGGCACAGACCCCACACTAATAAGACTCCTATGGGTACTTCTCACAATTATGAGCTTAGGCTTTGGAGGCCTAGTGGCATATATAGTCTGCGCCATAATAATCCCCGAAGACCCAGGCTACAACAACCCATACAACAATAATGAAAACCAATAATACAAGAGAAAATAATTCCAACAATCTTCTCCCCCCAAAAAAGAAGGAATGGCCCCCTCACAAGCCATCCCTTCTTTTTCCCTCTTCACTCTTTTGCCCTTATCTTCTATCTTTTGCTCTTACCTCTTTTGCTCTTATCTCTTCACTTTTCACTCTTCACTGCTCTTCTAACTCTTCACTCTTCTCTGCTCTTTAAACTAGTCTTCTCCCACAATCCTCACCTCAGGATGAAGCTCAACCCCAAACATATCAAGAACAGTTTTCTGTACATGGTCTATTAAGGATAGAATATCTTTTGCAGTAGCTTTTTCTTTATTGATAATAAAGCCTGAGTGCTTTTCAGACACAGCAGCTCCTCCCAGGGTAAAGCCCTTAAGGCCTGCATCCTGAATCAACTTTCCAGCAAAATAACCTACGGGTCTTTTGAAGGTGCTCCCTGCAGAAGGATATTCTAAGGGTTGCTTATCCTCTCTTCTGAAGGTAAGCTCATCTATTCTACCTTTGATTTTATCGTATTCTCCCTGCTTAAGCTTAAATCTTGCCCTAAGCACTATATAGCCATTGGTCATAACAGCACTAGTTCTGTAACCAAGATTAAGCTCTTCTTTATTTAAAACTAATATATTCCCATCTTTATCAATAACCTCAGCCTCTTCAATAACGAAGGACAATTCTCCATCATAGGCACCAGCATTCATAAAAACAGCACCGCCGACACTACCAGGTATACCACAGGCAAATTCAAAACCTGTAAGGCTATGCTTTAGGGCTATCTTTGATACATCCGTCAGAAGGGCTCCCGTTTCTGCTGTAATCTCTACTCCATTGACTTCAATATTACTCAATGCTGATAGCTTTATAACGGTACCTCTTATTCCCCCGTCCTTCACAAGCAAATTAGAACCATTTCCAATAACCATAAAAGGCATCTCTTCTTCTCTACATAGATCAATAGCCCCTCTCAGCTCTTCAATAGTAGATGGTGAAACAAAGATATCTGCCGGTCCCCCAACCTTAAAATATGTGTGCTCTTTCATGGGTATATTTAAATTCACTTCTCCATCTTTAACAATATCCTTTAGCTTCATAGCAAACATTTGTTTTGATCCATTGTTTATCTCCTCGATTAAATTAATTCCCTATTCAAATAAAAATCATTATATCACAAATAATATTTCTAAGCATTAAAGCTAATAAACTTTTAAAAATACTTCATCCAGAAAATAATATTTTAACAATTATTTAATTATCTATAACAATATTAATCAGCTTATGACTTTTTATCGGAAAAATAACCTTTTATGCTTTCAGCCGCTTTTCTATCAATAGAAGGAGTTTCCATGAGCTCCTCTATAGAAGCTTTTTTGATGTTTTCAACACTGCCAAATTTCATAAGAAGATTTCTTCTTCTCTTTTCTCCTATCCTAGGAATATCTTCTAAAATTGAATGAAGAGTTCTTTTATCTCTAAGACTTCTATGGTAAGTAATAGCATATCTATGAACCTCATCCTGTATTCTAGTAATTAAATGCATACAGTTAGATCCATTAGGTACAGGCAGCTCCACATTATTGAAGATAAGCCCACGAGTTCTATGCTTATCATCCTTAACCATTCCACATACAGGTATCTCTAAATTTAGCTTTTTTAAAACCTCTATGGCTACATTTACCTGCCCCTTTCCACCATCCATCATAATAAGATCAGGGAAGTAAAGAAATTTTCCTTTAGAAAGTTCCAAATTTCTTTCCTGAAGAGATTTGATTTCCTCTAGTCCATGGGAGAACCGTCTAGTTAAAATTTCTCTCATGCTTTCATAGTCATTTGCTCCCTGTACAGTTTTAATTTTAAATCTTCTATAATCAGAATTCTTTGGCTTACCTTCTTCAAAAACCACCATGGTTCCCACGGAATCCATTCCCTGAATATTTGATATATCAAAGGCCTCTATCCTCACAGGAAGCTCCTCCAGCTGAAGAACAGAAGCAAGCTCTGTGAGAGCAACCTTGTTAATTTCCTTTTCTTGAATCAGCTTATTCTTGAACTGCTCTAAGGTTATCTGGGCATTCTTCTTAACCATCTGTAGGAGCTCCTTCTTATCTCCCTTGTGAGGAATTCTTATGAAGCAGCGACTTCCTTTTTTAGTGGATAGATAAGTTTCCATCAGCTCTAAATCTGATACCTCTGGTAGGTAAATATTTTTTGGAATTAAAGCTGTGCCACCATAGAAGCTGGTTAAAAAGTCCTGAATTATTTCTCCTTTATCATCCTGGGCGGTGTTCTGGAAGATAAAATGCTCCCTTCCGTTAACCTTGCCATCTCTCACAAAGAAAATCTGCACACAGGTGTCAATCTCATCACTGTATAGCTCTATATAGTCCTCATCCTCAGAACGAGAGGTAAATATCTTCTGCTTCTCTGCTATTGCCTCGACAGCTGTAAGCTTATCTCTAAAGGACGCCGCCTTCTCAAATTCCAGCTCCCTGGCAGCTTCCTCCATCTGTTCCTTCAGCTCTCTTACAAGAACAGTATTCTTACCGTTTAACAAATCCATTATGCTTTTTATCATTTCACCATATTCAGCCTTGGATATGTAATTGGCACAAGGTGCCTTACACTGGTTAAGGTGATAATATAGGCAGGGCCTTGTGGGCTCCCCTCCCTCCATTATTACCCTTTTGCAGGTTCTTAAAGGAAATATTTTGTTTATGAGGTTTATGGTTTCATAAACAGCGGTTCCATTGGTGTAAGGACCAAAATATTTATTTCCATCCTTGGCAAAATTTCTAGTAACAAATACCCTAGGAAAGTCTTCATTAGTTGTTATTTTTATAAAGGGATAAAACTTATCATCCTTTAACAGTATATTATATCTTGGCGAATACTTCTTTATAAGATTTCCTTCAAGTATTAAAGCCTCCATCTCATTATCTGTAACGATATATTCGAATTCAGCTACATTTTTAACCATAGCTCTAACCTTTTCTGAGTGGCTCTTAGAGCTCTGAAAATACTGCCTTACCCTATTCTTTAATATCTTAGCTTTTCCTACATATATTACCTCACCTAGAGAATTCTTCATTATATAAACTCCCGGCTTTTCCGGCAATATCTTTAACTGATACTCAAAGTCAAATATAAAAATCCCCTCCGGTTTCTCTTTTGATTTGTCAATTCTTTAGATCTAATTATTGGCCTAGAGCTGCTTTTAGAACCTTTCCAGAGACCTGAGCTGCCAGGGTGCTTCCTGTTCCGCCATTCTCCACAATTACAGCAATAGCCACTTGAGGATTATCTGCTGGTGCAAAGCCTATGAACCATGAATGCGGCACCTGAGCCTCTCCATTAATCTCATAATCAGCAGTTCCTGTTTTTCCTGCTGCATTTAAGCCATTGAAAACATTAGACCAGGAGGAACCGATTCTATCCTGTACTACTCCCATCATGTAATCCTTGATTATAGCGGCATTCTCCGGAGAAATAGCCTTATATAACACCTCTGTATTCAATCCCCTAACAGTCTTACCACTACTGGTTCTGATTTCCTTAATTATAGTAGGCTTCATTATATCACCCTCATTGGCAACGGCAGCCGCCACCATGGCCATCTCCATTGGTGTGGCTAATAATCCTGCCTGACCGATACCAGATTGAGCTATAAGACCTTCCTGTGAAGAATCATATTCAGGAAATCTGCTACTTTCTATTGGTATTCCAGAACCACTGAAGCTTTGATTAAAGCCAAATTTTTCAGCAGTAGCCTTCAGCTTATCATTTCCAAGATCCATAGCTAATCTTCCAAAGACTACGTTAGAGGAAACTGAAAGAGCCTTCTTTAAGGATAGCTGTCCATATACATTATTATTGTAGTTGCTCAATGTAGTCTTCTCATCGGAAAATACAATTTTACCCGTATCATTAAATACCTCTGTGGTTACTCCACTGATATTTTCTAAGGCACTGGCTAAGGTAACTACCTTAAAGGTAGATCCTGGAGGATATAAACCTCTTGTTGCTCTGTTGAACATTGGAGTGTTCACAGTATCTGTATTTATTGATTCCCATATCTCTGAAAGATTATTTGGATCATAGGATGGTTTAGAGACACTGGCTAGAATCTCTCCTGTTTTTGGATTGAGTACCACCACAGCTCCTTTATTAGTCCCCAGAGCTTGATAAGCCGCCCTCTGTATATCAGTATCTAAGGTTGTTATTATACTATTTCCCACCTTAATTTCTTCTTCCGTTCTGGTGTTAAAAGCCTCCTTGAGATTAAAAAAATCCAAAAGAGAGCTGATACTGCTTTCTACCACACTATAGCTTATGAGCTCTTCGTCAAAGGTGTTCTCAAGCCCTGCAAGACTATAGGTTTCATCATAATAGCCTACCACATGGGCAAAGACCTCTCCCTGAGGATAGCTTCTCTTTTGGCTTAATTGACTCTTTTCCACTGTTTCAGCTAATATTTCATTATCTCTATCATAAATAACTCCCCGGGTTACCTCATTTCTCTTAGCCCAGAGTCTTACATTTTCATTGCTGCTAGCTATGCTTTCAGCCTTAAAAAGCTGAAAATATCCTATATACGATATTAAAGCAATAAACAAAAACAAGAATACTACTAAAACTCTTCTAATACTCTTCTGTAAATCTGTATTCATCTTACCCCTCCTCAGAGATTTTTTGTAGAATTCCTAAAGCGAAGAAGATAGTGAGCATGGAGCTTCCACCATAGCTCACAAGAGGAAGTGTAATTCCCGTAAGAGGAATAATATTAAATACCCCTCCTATAATAACCAGTACCTGAGAGGCAATCATTGCGGTAAAGCCCACAGCAGATAACTGGGAAAAGCCATCTTCAGCCTTTAAGGCCGCCCTCATGCTTCTATAGCACAGAAGAAAGTATACAATAATAACTCCAATGGCAAATATTATACCCAGCTCCTCTATAATAACAGCAAAAATATAGTCACTATAGTTAACTGGTACGTATTGTGGATATCCCTGTCCAAGGCCAAGGCCAAAAAGACCACCAGAAGCAATGGCGATGAGCCCTTGAACTATTTGATAGCTTTCATTATTTGAATACTTCCAAGGGTCTCTCCATATCATCACCCTTCGTTGAATATGATAAAAAAGCTTATAACTAATTACTGCCCCCACAGAAAATAAGCCGAGGCAGGCTGCTATATATTTAAACTTAGAGGTAGCTATATAAAGCATGGTTATGGAAATACCGAATATTATCAGGGCTGACCCCAAGTCTCTCTGCAGAACCATAAAACCCAAGGAAACCATAACAATAATAGCTGGTTCAATTAGCTGTTTAAAGTTCTTATAGTTCCTTAAGGCTGATGCCAAATATAATATTAAAAATATCTTACCTAACTCTGATGGCTGGAAGCCAAAGCCCCCCACAAACACCCAGTTTTTAGCTCCATATACCTCTCTGCCAAAAACGGAGGCCATCCCCATAAAAAGAAGAGTCGCAGCTAAATATATATATTTATACTTAAAAAATCTCTTTAAATCCGGGAGCAGCACTACAATAAGAATATATCCTGCCATTCCCAGCACAAACCATACTACCTGTTTAATAGACTTCATCATATCTATTCTATAAATCATGGCAATTCCGATAATAGATAATATACTTGCAAAAATCAATATATATTTATCTCCATCGGGATAAAATTTTCTAATAATAAAATGGGAATATGCAATAATGAGGCACATTACTCCTGCCATTATTAAAGCTCCCACATCTATAGGGTTCTGGAGAATCGAAAGATTTAAAAATAGGGCAATACCCAGCAAATAAGTCAAAAACAGCATTCGTCTTTCATCTTTTGAGCTTCTCATGATACAACTCCTTATCCAATTACCTTTAAGGTTAAGCTTCCCAGGGTTATTTCATCCTCTTCCTCAAGCTTAACTCTTCCGTATATTCTTTTTCCATTCAAAAAAGTACCATTGGTGCTGTCTAGATCCTCCAGTATATATTCTCTGTTCTTAATAAAAATCTTTGCATGGTGACCTGAAATGAATTTATCCTGAAGGACAATTGTATTATCCTCTTTTCTTCCCAGAGAAATGACTCCTCGTATAGGAACCATAGAACCCTTCTTCAAAAGATTATTATCACCAGGATTCACTACCTCAAGCCCTAAATCAAAGTCTGTCATTTCGCTCTTTTTCCTGCTGCTCCCCAGCTTTACATCTCTAGACATGATCTTCAATGCATAGATGATTATAAAATAAATAATTATAATAAAAACTATTGTAAAAGCAAAGGAAAGTAATTTCATTAACATAACATCACTCCGTTAATAATTATATAATTGCATATTTATCTGCTAAAATATTCAGTCCTTATAATTATATAGCAGTCTATATTGATTATACACTATTATTTCTCATAAGTGTATTTTTAATCAAATGTAATATCTTCGTAAATATTAGACGTAACATAGGCTCAAGGTCCTCCACAAGAAATAAAAAATAAGTGAAATAGAGTAAAAAGAGACACATAAACTGTGTCTCGCTAAATTATATTTTAAGCTATAGTACCCTTTTTAAATACTCACCAGTATAAGAAGTCTTAGAGGCTGCAATTTGCTCTGGAGTCCCCTTAGCAATGATTGTTCCGCCTTTATCTCCACCTTCAGGCCCTAAATCGATGATATAGTCTGCACATTTTATTATATCCAGATTATGCTCAATTACTACCACAGTATTTCCTGCGTCAACAAGGCGCTGAAGTATCTGTATAAGCCTATTTACATCATCAATATGAAGTCCAGTGCTGGGTTCATCTAAAATATACAGAGTTTTTCCTGTACTTCTCTTAGATAACTCGTAGGCTAGCTTTATCCTCTGGGCCTCTCCTCCAGAAAGCTGTGTAGAAGGCTGACCCAATCTTATGTAGCCAAGACCTACATCGTATAAGGTCTGAAGCTTATTCTTTATTCTAGGAAGACTTTCAAAAAATTCAAGAGCTTCCTCTACAGTCATGTTAAGTACATCATCTATATTTTTACCCTTATATTTCACTTCAAGGGTTTCTCTATTATATCTCTTTCCCTTGCACACCTCACAGG
>JAEXSY010000042.1 GCA_023440105.1 Bacillota bacterium | reverse complement strand
CCATCCCTTTTCTTAAGACCTGTCTTTAGCTCAATGTTAACTTAATGACATTGGCCTGTGGGCGACTTATTTTATTATGAATTTATGGACATAAAATGAGAAACATAAACTTGGCATTATATTTGCTTATTTATATAAGTGAACCAGTTACTTCATATGCAATAAGAATGGAAGTAAAAGTATGATAGAAATGGAGGGTGTGAAATGTTAGGGTTGTACTACCAATGGGGGAATTAAACGTAGTAATTAACAAAAGGTTTGGAGAGGTAGGTGGCATTGATTATTATTTAAGGATATTTTATAATTAAATATTCAAATTTGTGTATAACTTTTTGGGGGAGTGAACAAAATGAAACAGTTAATGATAAAACCAACTATTTATAAATATGAAACCGCAAAGGAGTTTTCAGAGGACTTTAATATAGGTAGTGAAGATTTGATTATAACAAATGAATACATATATAAGCCGTATTTTGGAGATTTATTCTTGAATTGTGATGTTATATATCAGGAGAAGTATGGAGCAGGAGAACCCTCTGATGTCATGGTTGAAAATATTTATAAGGACATTAAGAAGGATTATAAGCGTATCATAGCCATAGGCGGGGGTACAGTTATAGATATTGCAAAAATATTGGCTTTGAAAAATGTATCGCCTGTTCTTGATTTATATGACGGAAAGCTTCCTATAGTAAAGGATAAAGAACTGGTTCTTGTTCCTACAACCTGTGGAACTGGTAGTGAGGTGACCAATATTTCTATATTAGCTTTAATTAGCAGAGAGACAAAGAAGGGCCTGGCTGTTGATGAGATGTATGCTGATAGTGCAGTTTTGGTACCAGAGCTATTAAAGGGACTACCATTTAAATTTTTTGCAACTAGCTCTATTGATGCATTAATTCATGCAGTAGAATCAAGCCTATCTCCAAAGGCCAACGAAATTACAAGAATGTTCGGTTATAAGGCTATAGAGTTAATAATTAATGGATATAAAAAGATTGCAGCAGAAGGCCCAGAGGCAAGAATTCCATTGCTTGGAGACTTTTTAATGGCTAGTAATTATGCTGGAATTGCTTTTGGTAATGCGGGTTGTGCTGCGGTACATGCATTGAGCTATCCATTAGGAGCAAAATATCATGTGGCACATGGTGAGTCTAATTATGCTGTTTTTATTGGAGTAATGAATAATTATATGGAAATTAAATCAGATGGTGAAATAGCAAAGCTAAATGGATATATAGCCGAGCTACTGGGCTGTAATATAGAAAATATTTATGTGGAGCTGGAAAAGCTGTTGAATAATCTTATAGCCAAAAAGCCACTTCATGAGTATGGAGTTACCAAGCAGGATTTGATTGATTTTAGTGAATCGGTTATGGTTAACCAAGGTCGTCTTATGGCAAATAACTTTGTGGAACTGAATAAGGAAAGAGTATATAAGATTTATAAAGAATTGTATTAGTTAATATTATTTATGTACATGAACAACAGGTTGACAACAGAAACTGCCAACCTGTTTTGTATTTTAATTATTCTAAATCATATAGCCTAATGACATGATTAGAGTATATTATTAGCTAGTTTATCAAAGCCCTTCCATAGCTCCATAGATTGATTTCTAAATATCCTTGAATCCATTTTTTTAATATTATCTGCTATAATTGGTTTAAATTCCATCTTATTTAGAATGTCTTTCTGAATATCTATACCTGGGGCTATTTCAATCAAGGTCATGCCTTCTTGTTTTAGCTGGAATACTGCTCTTTCTGTTATATAAAAGACCTTTTGTTTTCCAATATCCCTAGAATACTCCCCAGAAAAGGTAATGTGCTTTACTTTTTTTACAAATTTAACCTTAGGAGCATCTTCAATAATATTCAATCTCCCGTCTGTAACAGCTATTTTTGATTTTCCGGCGGTAAAGGGCCCTAAAAAACAAACAACCTTAGCATTCTGGCTTATATTTATAAAGCCACCAGGTCCTGGAATTCTGCCGGCGAATTTTGATACATTTACATTACCCTCCTTATCGAACTCAGCCCCTCCTAGGCAGGCAAAATCAATACCTCCTCCATCATAGAAATCGAAAATATCCGGCTGTTTTAAAATTGCATCAGGATTGTAAGAGGCTCCTGTTGCTCTTCCATCAGCAGGAACTCCTCCAGTTACCCCTGATTCTATGCTTAAAGATACCCTATCTGACAGTCCTTCCTCATTTAGCACCTGAGAAACAGCTGTAGGTATTCCGATGCCTAAATTGATGAAACTATCCTCCTTTAGTTCCATACAGGCTCTTCTGGCTATTACTTTTTTAATATTTAGTGGCAAGGGCTTTAATGAAGCCAGAGGAATTTTTATCTCACCAGACCAGGAAGGCATATAAGCTGCTTCACCCGCATAATGCTGTCTGCTATTTTCTGGGCTTCCTATAACTATATAATCTATGAGTTTTCCTGGGACCACTATATTCTTTGCTGGAATAGTCCTTTTCTCTGCAATTCTATCTACCTGTGCAATAACAGTACCCCCGCTGTTTTTTGTAGCTGCAGCTAACTCGAATTGCTCTAGAATTAAAGCCTCTTTTTCCAAAGATAAATTGCCTAGCTCATCAGCAGTTGTACCTTTAATTAAAGCAACATTTATGGGAAAGGAGGGATAAAATAAGGATTCCTTATTATTTATTTTAATAAGCTGTACAACTTCCTCAGGACTTTCTTTTGCTTTTTTATTTATCTTACAGCCATCTATTCTAGGGTCTGAAAAAGTTTTTAGACCAACATGGGTAATGACTCCGGGCTTACCACCGCTAATGGCTCGCAGTTGATGAGATATTACTCCTTGTGGTGCCATAAAGGTTGGGAACTCATTATTTTCAATAAAAGGGTATATCCTATTAGCCAGGCTAAGATTTGAAGTGTATAAGCGACCAATCATACCAGAATGCGCAAGATGATTAATACCTCTGCCAATACCATCTCCTCCGAGACCTGCTACGGTTATTACATTTAAATTTCTTGGATGCCGATGATTTATATAGCTCCTTTCTAGCTCTGTGAGGATTTCTTCTGGAAGGCTAAAACTTAAAAAGCCTCCAAGAAAGAGAGTGGTGCCGTCTTTAATTAAATCCACTGCTTCTTTAGCAGATATAACTGGCTTTTTCATGACTTTCTCCTTATCTATTAATAAATTTCTTGGTTTTATTCTTATTAATGAAGGCTTTCATGCCTACAGCTTTATCCTCACTGGAGCAGCAAACACAGAAAGCTTGTCTCTCTAAGTTGAGAGCTGATTTTAAGCACATATCTCGTCCTGAATTTACAGCACATTTTATCTGCTTAAGAGCTATTGGAGCGTTTTTTGTAATCTCTTCTGCAAGGTATAAGGCTTTATCCATTAAGCTCTCTGGAGGAGCAACTTCATTTACTAGTCCTATTTTTTCGGCCTCCCAGGCGGAGATAATTCTTCCAGTATATAAAAGCTCCTTAGCTTTTCCTTCGCCTATAAGCCTGGGAAGTCTTTGAGTGCCTCCTGCACCACAGATTACTCCTAAGGAGGCCTCCGGAAAACCAAGCTTTGCTTTTTCTGAGGCTATTCTAATATCGCAGGCTAAGGAAAGCTCACAGCCTCCTCCTAACGCATAACCATTGATAGCCGCTATGACAGGAATGGCTAATTCTTCAATTTTATTATTCAAATTGCTACCTATTTTTGCCCACTGGAGCATTTCTACAGCACTCAGTGGAAGCATTTCCTTAATATCAGCTCCGGAAATGAAGCAATTTCCAGTACCAGTTAAGATTACTGTATAAATATCCTTTTCTTCTGATATGCTATCGAAAACATTGGCTAATTCTTTCATAAACTCAGCGTTTAATGCATTAAGGTGCTTAGGATTGTTCAAAGTTATAATAGCAATATGCCCTTTCTTAACGTAAATTACCTTATCCATATTTTTCTATCCTTTCTAAATTAATTATCCTAAAAGAACACAAAGGGGTAGTGCAATGAAAAAGGTGCAAATTACAGGTATGACACAACAGGTGACAAAATTATATTTGTAAGATTTATCATGAGTGGTTTCACAAATAGAAAATACTGAAACAATTGATCCATTCCAGGGAAGAGAATCCAGGCCACCAGAGCCAAAGGAGCACAGTCTATGAATGAATTCTAAGTTATAGCCTTGAGAGCCGTAGGAAAGGAATGTATCCTTTAAAGTAGCCATCATTAATGATAAGCCACCTGAGGCGGAACCCAATATACCTGCAAAGACATTAGAACCCACAGCAGCCACTACATAGGGATTTGCCGTTGATGTCTTCAAGATAGATATAGCATAGCTGTAAAAAGGAGTTATTTTAGCAACGGCACCAAAGCCTACGATGACAGCGGTATTGATTATTACAGTAACAAAGCTTGAAGCCGATGAATTGAAGGTATTTATAAGCTCTTTTTCAGGGATGTATTTCCAAAACAGAGTAATCGCTAAGATGATACCTATGGCTAAGCATACAGCAATATGTATGTTTGTAATATTAAATAAAAGCACTATAAAAATAATAGGAAAAAAGCTCTTTATTCCAGAGGGCTTTGGAGTATCTTTATTAAATTCAGACATCCTTGAGGGTCTTTCAAAATGCTCTCCTACAGCCTTAGCCTTTTTACCTTGATAATTCATATAGAGTACAATAAGTATTGCCATAGCTAGTGAAGCGAAGGCTCCGGGAATAAGTCCTGCGTAGGATGAGGTTCCAAGATTATCCATAGACACGATATTACTTATTTGCGGCGTAAAGGGACCTGTCATAGCAAAGGTCCACATACCGCCACAGACGATTCCCGGTAATAGGTAGGTTGGATAGTCAGCATCTTCAAAAAGCTTTAACGCAATAGGATATA
>JAEXSY010000317.1 GCA_023440105.1 Bacillota bacterium | reverse complement strand
CTAAGGTATTGTATAGAAAATGAGGATTTATCTGCTCAGTGAGCTGTCTCATCTCTATGATATTATTAAGCCTTATAAGCTCTGTGTTCTTTTCATTGAGGCTGCTGATGTTATCAAGCATCCTATTTATTTCCTCTCCCAGGAGGGATAGCTCATTTTCCCCTCTTAAGGATATCCTGTGGTCATGGTCTCCTCTTCGGATAATCTTGATTTCATCTACCAGAGAATTAAGATCCTCGGTCTTCTTCAGCGCCATCTTCTTTGCCATCCTATCTCCTATGGTGAACCAGCAAGCTCCTAAAAGAAGTAGAAGCCCTATTCCTGCAGTGAAAAAGCCTGCATTCTTCGGGTAGTAAACCAGAGAAAATATATAAGCCTCATACTTATCTATAGACTTTTTTAGAATCCAATATCTATCATCATTTTTATAAAACCTCCGGAGCCTATCCCCAGGATAAAACTTATTAACTCCTGAGGCCAGTGAATACCTACTGGCATAGATTATGTTGCCGAAGCTATCTGTTATAACACCATCAAAATGATATTCGGAAAAGATATTATTCCAGCCCTCTCCTCGATGGTATAAAGCCACAAAGCCAAGATATTCATCTCCATTGTATACCCCTCTTGAAAGGACATAGCTTGATTTTCCGCTATTCATAAGAAATACCGTAGAGTAAAAGCCTTCCCTACGGTTTTTTAAAGTGTTTTCTCCAATGGTCCTGTTGAAGGCTGTTAAATAAGCTTCCCTATCCTCTCTGGGAAAGGTTGAGTAGATGATATTTCCCTGGGAATCTGAGAGTATAATATCACTCTTTACCAGGCTTATAGAATTGTGGCTGCTGAAGGAGTATATCAGATTTCCCCCCGCTTCCCCAGCAGACAAGGCTTTTTTAAAGTATTCTTGATTTTTATCATCAGAAAGATAGGATAGGCTATTGTCGCTGACCTCGAGGAATACTTCCTCCATTACCTTTCTATGGTCCTTTCCGCTTGTCTCATTGTATATTATATTCGTTATGTAAAGTCCCAGGGCAAAAAGCACGCAGCTTAGCCCAATGAGCCATAAAAGTGAGCGAAGCACCGACCTCTCCAGCTCATTTCTATAGGTTATTTTCTTTCTCATAAAAGGTACCTTTCTTTCTACCAATTTCCTTTGTTAGTTTATAATTTACATATTGTAGGGATTGATTGTCAATAGATTAAATAGAAGAAAATGCAAAAAAGTACATCCCCGGGGGAGGGATGTACCTTGTAGTGTAGGGGATTAATCTTAAATTTTAATAGGGGAATTAATTTAAACACTTAACTAAATCATCGTTGTCGGCTATGTAATTCTGATTACAATTTAATTATAATGTGAACTACTTAATAATGATTATCAATACAGTTACAAGATTATGACAATTTAGTTACAGTATCAGCAATTTACTTTTCTCTCCTTGGTACCAGCATGGCATTTATTTCTCCACCTAAAAGTATGATAAAGGAAGTGAGATAAAGCCAGGTAAGGAGTATTATTATTGCACCTATGCTTCCATAGAACCTGGTATAGTTTGCAAAGTTATTTACATAGAAGGAAAAGATAATTGAAGTAACTATCCAGCCTATAGAAGCAACTAAGGCTCCTGGAAACACTTCCTTCCATCTAAGACGCCTGGAGGGAGCAAAACGATATATAACTGCAAAGGTTATTACAATCATGCCTATGGCCACGGTATATCTAAGCACCTGCCAGAGGGTTGCAATAAGCTGTGGCTCCGGGAAATACTTCATCAGTGCATCCCTAATAACCCCCCCTAAAACAAAGGCTAGAAGAACCAGTAATATGGCAAAGGCAAAGATTATGGTGGAGAATATGGACACGGCATATCTAGCTATAAGTCCTCTCTTTTCCACCTCATCATAGGCTTTATTTAAGGATTTAATAATAGCATCTATTCCCTTAGAGGCACTCCAGATAGCAAATATCAGAGCAAAGGATAAGAGGCCAATATTCTCGTGGTTTAAAACCTCCACCACGGTGCTTTCCACCAGATTAAAGGCTTCTCCTGGAAGCACCCGAGATAGATAATCTAAAACCACCTCTTCCTCCAGATTACTATTCCCTATTACTGTCATAAGGAATATTATAAAGGGAAATAGGGATACAAGCAGGCTGTAGGCCAGCTGAGAGGCGATTCCAAAAAGATCGTCCTCCTTTACTCTATTTATAAGGCGAAATATAAAATCCATAGCCATCCTCCTTTCTCAACCCCAAGGCTTAGGATGTTGTTATTATTATACTATATAATCTTTTAATTTATTAATTAAGGAATTTTTAAATTTGTATGCGGTTTTATAGGTGATGCCTTTTTTAAGAGCATATTCCTTTATTCCACCGTAATCTCTCTCAAAGAAATAGTATAGCATTTCCTTTTCTTCCTCATTTAATAGCTCTATTGCTCCTTTTAGCTTTTTCTTAGTTTCCTTATGGAGGGCATATTCCTCTAGATCAAAATCCATTGGAATCACTGTCTCCAGCTCAAAGCCCTCCTCATTAGTCTCATTAAGGCTCTTAACATAATTTTCCCTGGCCTTTCCCCTGATTAAATACTTAAAATTATTCATAATTGCAGCCTTCACATAGGAGGCAAAGCCTGTGGGACTATCTATTTTATATTTTTCTATGGCCTTTAATACACTGACTATGGCTATCTGTCTTAAATCCTCCTCCATATACCCTGATACGTATACATTCATGCTAGTCTTATAAATCAGCGGCATAAACTTATTTATAATATAGAGCTTTGCCTCCTGATCTCCCTCTTTTGCTCTTTCTATAACCTCTCTCATTTTTCTGCTCCCCCTTTTGTCATCCCATGGATTGTATTACCATTATATCGAACATATGTTCGTTTGTAAAGTTTACAAAGGTAACCTTGGCCATGGTGCTATAACCAATATTAGCTGGTTGTGCCTTTATACTTCACTATTAGATATGTAACTAGCAAGGAGATTTCCAGAAGACAAAAAAATATTTTTTTTCATAATAAAAAAGAAGGTGTCTTCTGCGGACAACCTTCCTTTATCTGAGATAAGAAATTTATTTATTAATAGCTCCAGCCTACGCCTGCTATATTAAATATCACTACTGTAATTACTATTATTTCTATTATTGACAAAACACCAATGATTTTATAAAGCCTTTGATACCTAGATGGCTTATAAGGCTTTCCAGCAATAAAAGGAAGAAAGGTATTTATATATGCTACTATGGGTATGAGGATTAAGAAAACTATCACTGCCAAAAGAGCTGCCCTTTTGTTCCCCTGGTTTACTGCAAAAAATTCCGTTCCTCTTTCAAAGGCTCTTATGATAGGTATGTGTATCCCAAGATACAGGAGTGTATTCTGGCCCACATACTTAAGGAGCCCCAGCTGTGGAAGATGCATAACTACAAAAATCACCGCCAGGATAAGGAGCAGGGAAGCAATATAAAAATAGATTATTGAGCCGTAGCTGTTTCCCGCCATGGACACCCTCTTATTCATAGCTGCTACATATGTCCCTGCTAAGGTCATGGCTGCTATAGATATGGCAAGGATAAGCTTATTTTTATAAAACCTCTTCTCTGTAATCGCCGGTATATACTGAAATAGACAGTGGCCAATATGATAAAACATCACTCCTGTAAATACAGAATCCAGATGCCAGGGCATAGGTATATTATAGCCGTTTATGCTTTCAACATAGCTTATTAGGGCAAGAACCATCACTAAAAGAGTTAGCTTCTTTTTATCTCCAGAAGCATAGGTTTCGCAGAGATAATATATTACCTCCGTTAAAAATAAAGCAAGAAGAAACCAGGTGGCATTGGAGGCCGATTGATAAATTTCGTTGTTTCCTACTAAGATTCCCTTTAGGAGGGTGCTGATTCCGTACTTAACATCCCCTAAAATCCTGAAGTTATAAGCCCAGAAGCCCCACATGAGAAAATTCATCATTATATGAGGAAGTATCAATCTAGGTGCCTTATGCCTTATACAATCCCACAGAGAGCTGAATTTCCCCTCTCTGTGAGTCATTCCAGAAATAAGAAAAAACAACGGCATATGAAAGGCATATATGAGCCCATTAATCTCCTTATCTAAGGAAACATGTCCTAGTATCACAAGGATTATCCCTATAGCCCTTAGCTGGTCAAGCCATATAATTCTATTCTTTTTTTTCGCTGCTTCCATATTATATCTCCTTGTGGACCAATTATATACTTAAGTCATATTGCTATTTAAGCTGTTCTGATATTCTATTAAATCATAGTAAATCCTCTCACAGCTATTTAAATCCTCGAAGGCAAAAAAGTCATCCTCCCTCTTCCTGTAGAAAGAATCAATGCGGCACTGCCTCTCCATATAGCTTATGAGGGTAGACACCAGCTCCTCATGGTCAGTGCATATTTCTCCAAAGCCCATGGTGTCATAAAAGAAACCACCTTCAGAATAATGAGGGGGAAGCTTTGGAGGATGATAATAGACCACAGGCTTACGCATGTAGGCAAAATCGAATTGAACTCCTGAATAGTCCGTCACCATAAGAGAAGACTCCTTAAGTATCTCTTCATAATTCACCCCCACAGCAGAGCGAACCTCTACTCCCTCTCCTGGCTGATAATCGGTTATTTGAGAGCTTATGGTTGGATGGAGAAGATATATTATCCTATAGCCATTGTTTTTGGCAGAAGCTATGAGCCTCTCATCAGAAATAAGCTTATTATAGATTTTAAAATAATCCGTTTCCTTAAAGGTAGGCGTATAAGGTCTTACATTTCCTAGGCTAGCAGGAACGGCAATATAGTTTCTCCAGGTAGGAGTTATAAGTATCTGCTTTTTATCATCGCTTTTTAAGCCGTCAAACCTCGGTATACCCGTAAGCTTTAAATAGCTTTCAGGAAAGTCATATATAGGCTTCGAAAGATTTTCTATCTCTCTAGGACTTGCACAATAAAATCTCTTTAAATTATCATAAAGCTGATTATTATTGTGAGCCAGCTGCTGTACCGCCAAGCCATGCTGAATACATACCACCTCTGCATTAAATAAATCCTGAAGACAGAAGAAGCAGGCCGGTATCATTCCACTAAAGGCGGGAAGATTAGCATGGGTCGTTGCCACTATGCTGCTGTTTAAAAAGTACAGTCTCTGCTTTAAGGACTTATAGCGCAGCGGCTTATAGCCTTCCTTTATAAGTCTATCAGCATCGGGATAATCATAATTAATGATATAATGGGGCTCTATGGATGAGTTGTTTGTGGACATGAGATATTTATAGAAATACTCTCCGCAGTCTCCACCCTTATACATCTTATCAAAGGTTATCCAAAGATTCTTTCTAGAAAGCCATGGCCTTGTGAGCCAGTAGCTGGCTCTTATAAGAGTTGCTCTCCTCTTTTTATTACTTATAAGAGATCTCATATATCTTAATTCCTTTTTTATATGGCCTAAAAGAGTCCTTCTTTGAAGGATAAGTCCAGACTTTTTCTTTCTGTAGCTTATGAGGAAGCCATTGGAATACCAATATCCCCTAGGGACTGTGTTTGGAATCTTCGAGGTATATCTTCCCCCCTGCACCTTTAAAGGAATTTGAAAATTGTTTATCACAGCAGAAAAAACAAGCTTATTATTCTGATGCTTCTCCAGCTCCTCTTTAGGAACAGCTATTTTGAAGGTGTATCTTTTATGAACGGAAACACCAAAATATTTTGTATGGGCATAACGATAGGTTTCCTCTATGGGAAGCTCCAGATCATTTAGATAAGCTACCAGATCATAATCCTCCTTGGGAATAAGGCCTGCAATGGAAGCTTCAATAATCAGCTTATCTTCTCTAAACTCCATAAGGTCGATATTTACCTTCTGTACCCCAAAAGGAGCTATGGCATACTCTCCCATGGTAAGAAGCACACTTTTGTCAGGCTGACTGTATACATACTGAACCTTAAAGTCCTTTCCATATTTCAGTCTTAAAAAAGCAATCTTTAGTGGATTGGTAGCAGTATATTCCTTTCTGCCTTCAATGTTTAATATTATGGAATCATCTATATTTAACAGCACTCTCCTGCAGAGCTTCTGATATTCCTTCAGCTCCTCATCAGAAGAAAAAATATGCTTATACTTAGTGTTTATATTAAGGTTAAACTGAGTAAGGAGAAGGTTAAAGGCAAAACCCTGGATAAGCCTTGGTATCTCCTTGCCCTCACTGTTATTCCCCTCCATTATAGGAAGGAGTAGCTTTTTAAAGCCCTCTATATACCAGCCTTTTTTGGAGGCTCCTGAATAGC
>JAEXSY010000275.1 GCA_023440105.1 Bacillota bacterium | reverse complement strand
GCTTGGGGCTCCTATAACCTTTTTAGCAAATGGTATATCTTATATTTTTTCTGCTATAACAGAAATGTTTATGAGGATACCTGAAAATAAGGTGGGAAAGGCTGATAGTAACTTCAAGAAGGATTTTATTGAGGGGTTTAGATTTTCATGGAAGCTTAAAGGGGTAAGATATTTGATGCTTATATCCTGTGCAATGAATTTCTTCTTCCAGATAGCCTTTACCTTAATGATGCCTATGTTTACAGAGGTAGGTGGGCTAGGTGAAGAAAAGTATGGAATAGTAATGGGGTTTCTCACGGGAGGAATGCTCATAGGGATGTTAATTTTGTCAGTTATTAATATTCCAAAGGGAAAAAGATATCTTGTTTTCATGATTGCTGGTGTAGTGTTCTATATAGTATCTATTTTTATTCCAATTATTAGAAGTTTTTATGGCTTATCGGCAGTATTATTTTTCGTTGGGGTATCTAATGCAATAATTAACACAATTTTCAATTCATCGATACAGACAGTGGTGCCTGGAGGGATGAGGGGAAAGGTTTTATCAATATTAGGGACTCTATCCATGGGGCTTGCCCCTATAGGAAATCTGATTGGCGGGGTATTAGGAGAAATTTTCCCTGTAAGAACTGTCATGCTTGTAAGCTTTATTATGATTTTGGCTGTAGGAATATGTGTAGTATTCATTAAGTCCTTAAAGGGATTTATTAACTTTAATCCAGAGGTTGATTCTATAAGTACTCTGATGGGTGAAGAGGATAGCACGTTAGTTTTAGAGGCATAAGAAAAGATATAAGTAAAGCTCATGGAGCTTCCTCAAATAGTATATTGGCCTAGCGAAGATGTATAAATATACACACTTCGCTAGGCTTATTCAATTATAGCAGAAAAAATGCTATTTTAGTTATATTTTCTATTGATATTGAGTTATAATTATGCAATAATATAAAAGTTATTTAAACTAAAGACAAACTATATAGAAAGGTGATAGGCTTGAATAATATTAAACAAAAGAAATCATTTAAGGTACCACATACCTTTGTAATAATATTTGGTATCTTAGTTTTAATTACGATCCTTACTTGGATAATCCCAGGAGGAGAATATGAGAGAGTTGTTAGTTCATCAGGAAGGACAGTGGTTGATGCTGATTCCTTTAAATATATAGAAAGTAATCCTCAGGGCATTCTTGATCTTTTGATGGCTCCCTTAAAGGGCTTTGCGGAAAAGGCTGATGTTGCTGTATTTATTCTTGTGGTAGGAGGAACCTTTGGGGTCATTCAACAAACAGGAGCCATCAATGCAGGTATATTAAAGGTTGTTAAAAGATTTAAGGGAAGAGAAATATTAATCATTCCTATAGTAATTTCTATATTCTCCTTAGGGGGAGCAGTAATTGGCATGGCTGAGGAGACAATACCCTTTGCGGCAATCTTTGTTCCTCTCGCTTTAGGACTAGGCTATGACTCTATTACTGGTATGGCCATGGTCTTTGTGGGAGCTACTGTAGGCTTTTCATCAGCGATGCTGAACCCATTTACCGTAGGGATTGCTAAGGGGATAGCAGAAATGCCTATGAAAGCAGGAATGGGCTATAGGACTGTTGTTTGGTTGATTTTCACTGCTGTGACAGCAGTATATCTTATGGTATATGCCAAGAAGGTAAAAAAGAATCCCGAAAGCAGTATAATGTTTGAAGAAGATGAGAAGAGAAGGCAGGAGCTACATTTAACATCACAGGAAGAAGAAAAGGAAATTACTCTTAGGCAGAAGCTAGTTCTTTTGGCCTTATTATTAGGCATGGGCTTAATAGTATTTGGTGTACTAAGGTATGAATGGTATATTAATGAGATAGCTGGAATATTTATAGCCTTAGGAATATTAGCTGGACTTGTTAATAAAATGTCTGCCAATGATATCGCTGAAAGTTTTATTATTGGAGCAAAGGACCTTGTGGGAGCAGCAATGATAGTGGGACTTGCCAGTGGTATAGTTATACTCTGTAATGAAGCTCATATTATGGACACTATACTTTATGGACTCTCAAGAATAATTGAACCTCTGCCACATCTCCTATCAGGTTATGTAATGCTAATAGTTCAGTCAGTTATTAATTTCTTTGTAGGATCAGGCACTGGACAAGCAGCCCTTACAATACCAATAATGGTTCCTCTAGGTGAGCTAGTGGATATCAGTAGAGAAACCACTATCTTAATATATCAGTTTGGTAACGGCTTTACTGATTTAATAATCCCTACCTCAGGAACTTTGATTGCAACGCTAGGTATAACTAAAATACCCTTTGCAAAATGGGGAAAATGGATATTAAAATTTTTAATACTGCTATTTATAATGCAGCTGCTCTTTATAACTCCAGCATTATTGTTTCCAGGCCTTTTAGGATAATGAAAGCTAAATAGCTCAGTTATGGAATTAGCTGTTGAAGGAGAAAATATAATGAGAATTAAGGAAGCTATAAATAATAGAATCGAAGAAATAAAAGCTTTAAGACTTAAGCTCAATGAAAATGCTGAGCTGGCCTTTCAGGAATTTAAGACTCAGAGAATTCTAGAGGAGACTTTAAAAAAAGAAGGGATTAAGAGCAAGCACTGTGCTGGTACAGGGCTTATAGCTCTCCTAAATGAAGGGGAAGAGGCTATAGCTGTAAGAGCTGATATGGATGCTCTACCTATAAATGGTGTGAGCCATCTCTGTGGACATGATTACCACATGGGTATAGCTTTGGGTACAATGATGGTGCTTAAAGATATTGGCTATGATGGCTGTGTAAAGTTCTTATTCCAGCCGGCAGAGGAGGACCAGGGTGGAGCCCTTCCAATGATTAAGGAGGGAGCACTCTTA
>JAEXSY010000348.1 GCA_023440105.1 Bacillota bacterium | reverse complement strand
CTATATGAGGATATGATAGCTTCTATAAAAAATAATCGTTCCCCTTATGTAGATGCCTTAGCTGGAAGAAATGCCCTAGAGCTTATCCTAGCAATTTATAAGTCCTCTCAGGAAAAGAAGACTATTGCCCTCCCTCTAAAAACAGGCAGCACCTTAGACTTCAAAGGAGACCTGTAGCATGGCTTCCTAACAGAAAAGGAGCTTGATTTTCTTAATAAAGCCCTAAAGAAGTAAATAAATTCTCCAGGGCTTCTATTATTCTTTTAATTTCCATGACTATAAATCTCAATAATTGCCTTTACCAGTGCTTCAATATCCTCTGGAGTATTAAAGTACCCTGGACTTATTCTAACAGTGCCCCGGTTCATGGTGTCAATAACTGTATGAACAAAGGGAGCACAGTGATAGCCTGTTCTAACAGCAATATTCATGGTATTAAGCCTCTGTCCTACTTGAGAGCTTTCAAAGCCCTCTAGATTAAGGGAAAGTACAGAGGTTCTATTTTTTGTACCCTTAGAGCCATATAGCTTAACATATCCTAGAGGAGTAAGCTCTTCAATAAGCTGTTTTATAAGACTATCTTCCTTTTCTTTAATCTTATTTAAGCCTTCCCTTTTAATAAATTTAATTCCCTGCCCCAGTCCTGCTATACCAGGGGTGTTTAAGGTTCCACTTTCAAAGCGATCTGGAAGGAAGTTAGGCTGGGCTATAGAGTGAGAGCTGCTGCCCGTTCCACCTTCCTTTAAGGTCTCAAGGTATAAGCCTTCCCTAATATAAAGAGCTCCAGTTCCTTGTGGTCCTAAGAGTCCCTTGTGTCCTGGAAAAGCTAGAAGATCAATATTAAGCTCCCTGACATCTATATCAATAGCTCCCACACTTTGGGAACCATCTACGATAAAAATCAGACCATGGCGCAGTGCAATTTCACCTATTGCTTTTAGATTCTGCACCGTACCTAAAACATTGGAAGCATGATTTACTATAATAGCCCTGGTATTTTTTCTTATTTCCCTCTTCAATGAAGATAGATCAACATGGCCTTCTCCATCGGTACCAATAAGAGAATAGCTCATACCCCTTTTCCCTAAGGAATCCAAGGGCCTTAAAACAGAATTATGCTCTAACAAGGTAGCTATTACATGATCACCCTTCTGGAGCACTCCTTTAATAGCAATGTTTAGTGCCTCCGTAGCATTGGAGGTAAAAATAACATTTAAAGGGTTGGGTATATTTAAGAGCTCCGCAAGCTCCGACCTTGTATCCATAATTACAGAGGAAACATCTATGCCCATAGAGTGAGAGCTTCTTCCAGGATTTGTAGCATAAGTTTTCATGGCAGTTAGGACTTCCTCATAAACCTCTGAAGGCTTAGGAAAGGAAGTAGCAGCATTATCTAGATAAATCATAGAACCTCCCGATAATATATAATGATATATAGAAAAAGAACAGCACAGAATAAGCTATTAGCATTATATTCTTTGCTCTTCTTATCTATTACACTTATATAAGGAATCTAAAGGGATAGGTTATATATTTTAATATATTAAGCCTTCTGCTCTTTTTATCGCTGGCAATAGCCTCTACTCCGCTAGGGGCAGGGAGGTTAACATCTATGGATAAAACTTTTTCAGAATCCCTTTCTAAGGCCTCAAAATTTCTTCTAAGCTCCTGGTTTAGCTCTACACAATCTACCACCAACATAAGCTCTGTATCAAGGTAGGTACTTCTCATATCTAAATTAAAGGAGCCCACAATAGACAGTCTGTTATCCATCAATATAGTTTTTCCATGATAGGAAAGCCCCCCATTATACTCATAGACCTCTAAGCCTGTGTCGAGAATCCTCTCTTTTTCTCTAAGATAATCAGAAGAAGCAATGAGATTTCCGCCATTAGCCGGTGAATTTATAGTAAGAGTTACTCTTGGAACCCTTCTAGCTATCTTCTCTAGAGATCTGTACATATAGTCATTGCAGACTATATAAGGTGAATGGATATGAACCTCTTCCTTAGCGCTTTTCATAAGCTCTGTAATGGCATAAAATACCCAGGGCTCCTTAATAGAAGTATCCACAGGATTAGATACTAAGGTTACCTCAGAACAGGGATAGGTTTCCTCCATGTAGCTTTTAGCCTCAAAGGCTTCAGGATATCTTTCCTGGAGCTCTAAATATCTATCCTTTAAAAGAGCTATTTTTTCTGAAACCTCTCTCTCCTTTGAAAGAGTGACACTATCATGAAAATATCCACTGCAATCTAAGCTCCAAATGTTCCAAAAGTAATTTTTAAGCTCCTCTATAGATCCCCCCTGAGCTTTATCTTCTCTAACGATTAGGAGCTCCCTGTCATAATTCTTATACCCAGTTCCATAATCTCCCAAGAAATAATTATAGGTATTTCTTCCTCCTAAAATATAAGCAAAATCATCAACTATCAGGTACTTATCATGCATTCTCCCCTGTATATTCCAGGGAGTCAGGGGATTGATTCTGTTATATATTTTGATTTCTACCTTCTCATGGGAGGATAAGGCATAAAACCAGGGGCTTCTTTCCATATGAAGAAAACTGGTTGAGCCGTCTACGAAGACCTTAACAGAAACACCTCTATCCGCGGCATCATAAAGAGCTGCCAGGATATCCTTACCACTGTCATCATCAATAAAATCAAAGGTTGATAGGATAATTTCCTTCTCTGCCATAGAAATAAGTCTAAGCCTCTCTAGAAGGGCCTCCTGATTATCCTCTATGAGCATAACCCTCTCTCCACTTTTCTCCTCACCATAGACTCCCTCTAAGTCAAGGGCTTCTTTATATTCCTTCCCTATCTCTGGTGGGGAAGCATAAGGAATCAAAGCTCCAGCAAGGAAATAAATAAAAAACAGCCCAAGAGCTATAAGGATTACTTTCAAAAGCTTTTTCTTATGAAAATGGGTATTGCTTCCCTTGGTTCTAAACTCCATTTCTCTCCTCCTAAAGATTATAATTTTCTATTGTACCATAAGGCTATTTACTTATCTAGGACATAAATCGAATTATGTATTTTTATGTCCTTTTCATAAAATATATATTAGTAAATATTCAAGGAGAGCTCTTTGATTATTATATTTGGCCGTGAGAGTTTTATTATTCCTTCAATAGTTCTAACTAAACATTTGCAGAAATGTTAGAAAGACAGAATAAAGCAATATTATTGCTTATCCTGTCCTTCTTATTTACTGAAAATCCTTTGTGATGTGGTTAAAATGATTCTTTATCTTCTTTCTTATCTCTTCAGTCTTTTCTTTTCTTTCCTGTGACTTGGCAGCTCTGATTTCTGCCTTTACCCTTTTTTCCATTTCCTTATGTATAATAGCTGCTGCTTCTACCTCTTCCTGAATAAGTGCTGCTTCAAATCTGGTTATTTGTACATCATAGGGCTCTACCTTAGAGTCAAAGGTTTGATAATTTGTCTCCTGAGCAAGAACTACTAAAGCAGTCTCACCATCCCTAATACTCTCTAGAACCCTTTCTAGGAGGGAGGAATTCCTTGATATATCTACTGCATCTACAACGGAGCCCATCAAAATCCCCATACTGCCTCCCAGCAATACTCCTATGGGTCCTCCTAATATTCCTATGAGGCTTCCTAAAATACCACCCTTAAAGGTATCATCACTGGATTCTATCCCTGTGTCAAAGGTTTCACCGGGAAGTATTTGGCCATTCTGCTTTTCTACGAGAATCATCTGAGATATGAGACAGCTTCTGCTATAAGGGTCTCTCCTTATTTCAGAAAAAGCCTGATAAGCCTGACTTTCTATCTTAAAGGTTACAACGATTATATTCTCCATATAATTGGTCCTTTCTTTGTCTTCGTTTTATTCCTTAAGATTATTATTGTCAGAATTACCTGAAGCTATTCTTTACTATAATATGAGCTTTTCAAAGGCTATTCTCTTGCTACCACTTTCTAAATATATTATCCCGCAGTATACAAAGCCATTTTTCTCTAATAATCTCTGCATGGATTTATTATCCTCATGGGTATCTATCTTGATGCTGTTTACCTGTCTTTCTCGGCAGAGCTCCTCAACCTTTTTTAACACCTCTGAAGCGACTCCCTGACCTTTAAGCTCTTCTGCTACAGCTATCCTGTGGATTACAGCATACTCTCCATCAGTAATCCAATTACCCTCATATATTTTTTCATAGGTTGACTCTCCATCAAAGGCCACTGCGGCTGTCGCTGCTATTTTGCCTTCATGAACAAGTACATAGCTATAATCCTTTGATATGTCTTCTTTAATAATCTCCTCATTGGGATAGTTGTTTACCCACTGATATATGTTAGCTTCTCTAAAATATCTTTGTGCAGCTCTGATTATCTCCATTACTCTAGGTATATCCTGTTCTGTAGTCTTTCTCAGCTCCATTTAATTCCCCTCCCTTATATAACTGATTATAGCTTAATAAATCCTTTAATAGAATAATTATCAATTAAACATTTCCTTATTAATATGAACATATATTATTACTAGCTGAAGCAATGACAGCTTGGCTTACAGAAATAATTATTTTTAGGGGGATAAATGGAAAACAACAATAATACCAAAACCAATACTAAGGCCATCGTTTCTCTTATTCTAGGTATCGTATCTTTATTACTTACCTATATAGGACTCATCAGCGCTGTTGTGGGAATAATATTATCCAGGATGGCAACTAAAGAGATAGAGGAAAGAGGAGAAAAGGGAAGCGGTCTCGCCTTAGGAGGCTTAATCACCAGTATTGTAGGATTAGTACTTCAGCTGATTATTATAATAGGAACAAGCATCTTAGCTAATTTAATTAATAGCAGCTTTTAATAATGAGATAGGAGGCAGAGAAAACAATGATCTACCTCCTATCCAATTATTTACTATTTTTTAGTTTTGCCTTAGCTTTATCATATTCAGAGAGGAGATACTCATCAAGAAAGGATAAAGCAGTTTCCTCTAAGTCTTCATCAATACCATAAAAGGCTTCTGCAATAGAGCCGGTAATGGCAGCAATTGTGTCACTATCACCACCTATTGAGATAGCATTCCTAATTGCATCCTCGAAATCAGTAGACTCTAAAAAGGCTACCAAGGCTTGTGGCACTGATTTTTGACAGGTAACTTCATAATCGTAGGTAGGTCGGATTTCATCTAAGGTAAAATCTAACCTATAGTACTTTGCCTCGATATACTCTTTAATGAGCTCCTTCATGCCCTCCTTATCCCTGCCATTACGTGCAAGCCAAATGGCTGCTGCAGTTGCCTGAGCTCCAATTATTCCTTCAGGATGATTATGGGTCACTTCCGCTGTTGCCTTGGCAAGGAGCTCTGCTTCCTCAAGGGAATTAGCATACCACCCAACAGCAGACACTCGCATAGCCGAGCCATTTCCAAAGCTATTATAGGGCTCCCTATGGTTTTTCATCATCCAAACAAGAAAAAATCCACCATAACCACAATGAGGATATCTACAGCCAACCTCATGCATAACGTCCACTAAATCACTTTTAAACTTTTCAAGTCCATCTTCTTTATTGTATTGAGCCAATGCCTTAGCTACTGCTATGGTCATAACAGTATCATCAGTAAAATCACAGTCGGTACTAAAAAGCGGAAAATCCTTTCTTTTAATATTATCGAATTCATATATTGAGCCGACAATGTCTCCGATTATTGCACCAATCATTCTTTATCTCCTTTTCAATGAATAATATTGTTATTCATATTATACCACTTTGTTTTTATCTGTTTAGAACTTCACGTTTTTGTATTGAGATAGGAAATCTCAATAGCTGTTCTATTTTTATATAGACTATCGAAGAGCTTATGTTGGATGACTCAAAGGCAGATGAATTTGATAATGAATATAGCGGTATTACATTTCAAATAGGTCATTATCACTTCATCAAATTATCTATATTGAAATAAAATATAAATATCATTTTAGAATAATTTTATTGCTTTTTATCAGCTTTCTTTAAAAATTTTTCTTAAAGGAGATTTAGCAATAAAATAACTATTAATATTTTCATGGTCATGATATCATTACTCTATATATAAATTCCATATTTTGTAAATAATTATTAAAGCCATTTATACCAAAATAATATTAAACGGGGGGAACAATTAGAAATGGAAAACAGTAATAAAAAGAAATTATCATTAAGCGCCTGGATCTTTATAGGCATGATAGCAGGAATTATTGCAGGATTATTATTTTTAGGTAATCCAGACTTCACCACCAACTATATTAAGCCCTTTGGAACCATTTATATTAACCTATTAAAATTCTTAGTAGTTCCAGTAGTTCTTTTCTCAATTATTGGAGGAGTTATTTCTCTGCAGGATCTCAAAAGGGTAGGGTCTATTGGTTGGAAGACCTTCGTATACTATATGCTTACTACTGCAGCAGCTGTTGTGATCGGATTAACCTTTGCAAATATTTTTAAAGGTACGTTTCCTATTCTAGAAACAGCCGATGCTTCCTATGAGGCAGCCACAACTAAGATTATGGATGTTATAGTAAATATCTTTCCTTCGAACATCCTAGCTCCAATGGTCAATGGTGAGATGCTTCCAGTAATCGTAATTGCCCTATTTTTGGGATCTGGTATCTTATTAGCTGGTGAAAAAGGTAAGCTGGCTGGAGATATAGTTAATTCCTTCTATGAAGTTATAATGAAGGTAATGATGGCTGTCATAAAGATAACACCCATAGGTGTATTTTGTCTCATGTGCAATGTTGTTGCCGTAAATGGTCCAACTATTGTAGGCTCTCTTGGAATTGTTATCTTAGTAGCCTATCTTGCCTATATTACTCACATTATAGTTGTATACGGTTTCAGTGTAAGATTTTTTAGCAACATGAGTCCTTTAGCCTTTTTTAAAGGGTTAGCTCCAGCTATGATATGTGCCTTTACTACCTCTTCTTCTAACGCAACCCTTCCTCTTAATATTGAATGCTGCAATAAGATGGGGTCAGATCCAGACGTTTCTTCCTTTGTGCTTCCTTTAGGTGCTACTATAAATATGGATGGTACGGCTATTTACATGGGAGTTACCTCAGTATTCATAGCCTCCTGTTATGGTGTTAATCTTTCAATAACTCAGATGGGTATGATAGTTATCACAGCAACCCTAGCTTCTATTGGAACTGCTGGCGTATCTGGAGCTGGAATGATAATGCTTGCTATGGTTCTAGAAAGCGTTGGTCTCCCTGTAGCTGGAATTGCACTGATAGCAGGTGTGGATAAAATCTTTGACATGGGACGTACTACTCTTAACATCACCGGAGATGCTACCTGTGCTGTCTTTATCTCAAAAATAGAGTCAAATAAGAAGACCTCTAACAGCGAGGCTGTTGAAACTATTTAAGCTAAAATAAGCAGCTAACGATTCTTTATAATCATCGTTAGCTGCTTTTAATTTATATGAATAAATTTATATTAATAATTGCTTATATAGAATTATATGGCGAGGCTGTATACTGTACTTTTATATCACTTAGCTCTATGAGCCTCCATATCCGTATATTCATCCTCCTCAGCCTTTTCTATATATACCTCTCTTTCCCCTTGAGAATTCACTCGGAGCTGTAGGTTTCCTGTATTTTCTCGTAGCTCTGGCTTAGTTGCCGGTGCATCTCCCTGATAAATAACCTGATAAGCTTCGCCCACCTGCTCCTTGGGAATCTGAAGCCACAGATTTCCATAAAGGGCCTTAATAGCCTGCGACTCTTCCTTATCAAAGACATATATAAAATCAGAACTGTTGCCGGATCCCCAGTTGGTTATATATATGAGCTCCATCTGTCCATCTTTATCTATATCAAAGGCGGTAGGTTCTATAGTAGGATCACCATAGATTTCTTCTATAGAATCCTTAAATATATATCCATAACCCAAGTAACCATTATCATCTATCATAATGG
>JAEXSY010000196.1 GCA_023440105.1 Bacillota bacterium | reverse complement strand
ACCTAATACCTCACTAAATTTAAGAGTGTCAGAAGAAGAGCTCGAGAGAAGAAGGGAAACTTATAAGGCTCCAGAGCCCAAGGTACAAGGAGGATGGCTGGAAAGATATGCAAGAATGGTATCCTCTGCTAATACTGGAGCTGTACTTAGATAAAAGTAAGGATGGGATAGTATGCTAACACTAGATAAGATATATCATGCAGCCTTTGTGCTGAAAAGTATAGTGAGAAAGACAGATCTAATATTAGCTCCAGGGATTGTTTCTGATAATACAATTTATTTAAAAACAGAGAACCTCCAGCTTACTGGAAGCTTTAAGATCAGAGGGGCCTATTATAAGATAAGCCAGCTTAGGGAGGAGGAAAGGAAAAGAGGGATAATTGCCTGTAGTGCCGGTAATCATGCCCAAGGGGTAGCATTAGCTTCTCAAAGAAATAAGATTCCTTGTCTCATATGTATGCCTGATGGAGCGCCTATTAGCAAGGTGGAAGCAACTAGAAAATACGGCGCAGAAATCTGCCTGGTTAAGGATACCTATGATGACGCTTATAATAAAGCTCTAGAGCTTCAGGGGAAGGAGAATAGGACGTTTATTCATCCCTTTAATGATGAGGACGTTATTGCTGGACAGGGAACCATTGGCCTTGAAATCTTAGATCAGCTAGAGGATGTAGATGCAGTGCTGGTGCCTATAGGAGGCGGCGGGCTTATAAGTGGCGTTGCCTATGCGATTAAGCATTTAAGACCTCAATGTAAGGTTTATGGTGTACAAGCAGCAGAAGCAGCTGGGATGCTAAACTCCATTGAAAAGAGCAGTCTTGAAGAGCTACCCTCAGTTAATACCTTCGCTGATGGTATAGCAGTAAAAAAGCCAGGTGATCTTACCTTTGAGCTGGTAAAAAAATATGTAGATGGCATCATTACTGTATCGGAGGACGAGATTGCAGCAGCGATCCTGGCTCTTATAGAAAAGCAGAAGCTAGTAACAGAAGGTGCAGGTGCGGTGGCTGTGGCTGCTGCAATGTTCAATAAAATAGATTTAAAAGGAAAGAAGGTTGTGTGCCTTTTAAGCGGTGGCAACATTGATGTGAATATATTAAGCCGTGTTATTACAAGAGGACTTATTATGAGCGGAAGGAAAAGTGCTCTTACCATAGCTTTAGTGGATAAGCCAGGACAGCTAGAAGGAGTAAGCAAAATAATCAGTGACTGCGGCGGTAACGTGGTTTCTGTCCAATATGACAATGGAGATCCTAATATGGCTATAAACAACTGCTTCTTAAAAATTGGCATGGAAACCAGAGATGAAACTCAGGTAGAAGAAATTAAAGCCAAGCTCACCGAGGCTGGATTTCCTATTGTTAGTGAAAGATGCTGAGAGCAGTATAAAAATATTTAGCAGGGAAGGATGTGTAGAAGAGTATGGAAATTAAAGTAACAAAAAATACAAATCTTAAAAAGAAGCCGGAGCAGGGGGAAGACTTAAAGTTTGGAACAATATTTACCAATCATATGTTTATAATGGAATACAATAGAGAGAAGGGCTGGAACAATCCTCAAATAGTTCCCTATGGCGACATCAGTTTAGATCCATCGGCAATGGTATTTCATTATGGTCAGGAGATGTTTGAAGGATTAAAGGCATATAAAACCGATGATGGCAGGATTCTTCTCTTCAGGCCTCAAAAAAATATTGAGAGAGCAAACCAGTCTAACAGAAGGCTCTGCATTCCCGAAATACCAGAGGATATATTTTTAAAAGCTTTAAAAGAAGTAGTTGCTATTGATAAGGATTGGATACCCACAGAGGAAGGTACATCTCTTTATATCAGACCCTTTGTAATTGCTACTGATCCTTACCTGGGAGTTAGGCCCTCAGATACCTACAAATTTATAATTATTTTATCTCCTAGTGGTGCTTACTATCCAGAGGGATTAAACCCAGTAAAGATATGGGTTGAAGATGAATATGTAAGAGCTGTAAGAGGCGGCATAGGCTACACTAAAACAGGAGGGAATTATGTGGCCAGCATGAAGGCCCAGGAAAAGGCTCATGAAGAAGGCTATTCTCAGGTTTTATGGCTTGATGGAGTAGAGAGGAGATATATAGAAGAGGTTGGAGCTATGAACATCTTCTTTAAGATTGAAGGTAAAGTGATAACTCCAGCTCTTTCAGGGAGCATACTTCCAGGGGTTACTAGGGCTTCGGTAATAGACCTCTGCAGAGAGTGGGGCTACACAGTAGAAGAGAGAAAGGTTCCTGTGGAAGAGCTCTATGAGGCTCATAAGCAGGGGAAATTAGAAGAGGTATGGGGCTCAGGTACCGCTGCAGTTATTTCTCCCGTTGGAGTCCTCAGATGGAAGGACCATATTATGAATATAAGTGATGGAAAAATCGGAGAACTCAGCCAAAAGCTTTATGATACTGTTACAGGAATTCAAAAGGGAAGAATAGAGGACAAACATAACTGGACTGTAGAGGTCAAGTAGAAGCGAATATAATGAAAGTTAATTAAGTATAGTTAAGTATTCTGAAGCGTTGAGGAAATCTTTAAAAATAGGTGTCCTAAACGCTTCTTTTATTAAAGAGTAGAGATTAATTAAAAGGGATAGGATTTTTTTGATTTAGCGAATTAATACGTTACTTGACTAAAGTGTGAAAATTCTGTATACTAGCCGTAAGAATGGGGGATTAATATGGATAATTACATAAAGACTTTGCCAATAGAGGACAGGCTTCCCATTGAGCTATCAAAGCTTTATGAGACCTTTGGTTATAAAAAATACTCCATGGCAAAGTTTGAGGAGTATAGCTTTTATAGTGATAACAGGGATTTTATCAATGGAGAGGGAGTTATAGCTTTTAATAATACCGATGGGCGTCTTATGGCCTTAAAACCAGATATAACCTTATCTATTGTTAAAAATAGCTGTGCCAATAGCGATTATTTATCGAGATTTTACTACAATGAGAATGTTTATAGGATGTCCAAAGCTACAAAGGAATATAAGGAAATCAAGCAGACGGGACTGGAGCTATTAGGACCCATTGATAATTACGCTACAGCAGAGATTATACTATTAGCCCTTAAAAGCCTTCAAAGGATTGATTCAAACGCTGTATTAGTAATTTCTCATATTCAGCTTGTGTCTAGCTTCCTTAAACAATTGAGCCTACCAGAATCGGTGATAAAGACTTTCGAACTGTGCATAAAAAACAAAAACCTTCATGATCTATTAAGATTAGCTAATAGAGAGGGGATAGATGAGGAGCTTATAAATAATTTAAAGGAGGTCATGGCTCTTAACGGAACCATACAGCAGGTGCTTCCAAGGCTTAAGGGTATGGTGAAGGGTGAAGAGATGAAAAGAGCTTGTGAAGAACTGGAGGATTTATGTCAGATACTTATAGATAGTGGACTAGAGAAATTTATAAATATAGATTTATCTGTAATTAATCATCTGGATTATTATAACGGAATAATATTTCAGGGGTATGTGGAAAAGGCACCTGATATGGTTCTATCTGGAGGAAGATATGATAGACTTGCGGGAAGGATAGGAGAAGGGATAGGAGCTATAGGCTTCGCCGTTTATATAGATTCCTTAAACAGCTGTTATCCCAGGAAGAAGAGCTTTGATACAGAGGTGTTAATTATTAATGAGGATGGAGAAAATACAGCAGATCTCCTTGAAGAGGTGGAGAGGTTAGCCTCAGAGAATCATTCTGTGAGAGTGGAAAGAAGTCTTCCTGTATCCCATAGAACTGAAAGGATTTATGTATTTCGAGAGGGTGTGTTAAAGGAGGTGAGCCAGTGTTAAATATTGCACTGCCAAAAGGAAGATTAGGGGACAAGGTCTATAAATTATTTGATTCCATAGGCTATGATTGCAGAGAGGTAATGACTGATAGCAGAAAGCTTGTTTTTGAAAATAAAGAAAAGAATGTGAGATATTTTATGGTAAAGCCCTCTGACGTACCGGTATACATTGATAAAGGAACTGCAGATATTGGAGTGGTCGGGAAGGATGTCCTTGAAGAGGGTGACTTTGAAAGCTACGAGCTGATGGACTTAAAGCTTGGCCGCTGTGATATGTGTGTTGCAGGTAAAAGAGATTATCAGGAGGATATTCATAGAACTTTAAGGGTAGCTACAAAATATCCAAAAATTGCTAAAAAGTATTATCTTTCTGTGAACAGAGATATAGAAATTATTAAGCTTAATGGCTCAATAGAAATAGCTCCAATCTCTGGCCTTTCCGACGTCATAGTGGATATAGTAGAAACAGGGACTACCCTTAAAGAAAATAACTTAAAGGTCATAACAAAGATTATGCCTATAAGCGCTAGATTGATAGCCAACAGATCTTCTTACAGATTCAAGGGAGATTTAATCGAAGGTCTTAAAAAACAGCTTAATAAAAAGCTGGTGGAGGATGAGGTGTAATGATAAAAATTATAGACTATTCCCAGGAGGGAGATAAAAATATATTAACAAGAGATACAAAAAGAGAACCAGGCATAGAAGCTTCTGTCCTTAATATTCTTCAGGAGATTAGGGAAAAGGGTGATGAAGCCCTAAGATATTTCTCCAATAAATTTGATGGACTAGCTCTTGAGGATTATGAGATATCCTTTGATAGTCTTAAGGTGGCTTATGAGAAGGAAGATGGAGCTTTTATATCTGCCTTGCAAAGAGCTAAGAAAAATATAATAAAATATCATGAAAAGCAGAAAAACACCGGTTATATAATATGTGAAGAGAAAGGAGTTGTCCTGGGTAGAAGGGTGCTCCCTTTAGAGAAGGTAGGGATTTACGTTCCGGGAGGAACAGCAGCCTATCCCTCTACGGTGCTGATGAATGCACTGCCAGCGAAGCTTGCTGGGGTAAAGGAAATAATTATGGTAACTCCACCTGACAGACAGGGAACAGTCTCCTCTGGAGTTCTAGCTGCTGCATATATAGCAGGTGTGGATAGAGTATTTAAAATAGGAGGAGCTCAAGCTATAGGTGCCCTAGCCTATGGCACAGAAAAGGTACCAAAGGTAGATAAAATCGTTGGTCCAGGGAATATTTATGTGGCTACAGCTAAACGTCTTGTCTATGGTGTCGTGGATATTGATATGATAGCAGGTCCCAGCGAGGTAGTAATAATAGCTGATAAGGAGAGTAAGCCCACTTTTGTAGCTGCAGATTTACTTTCTCAGGCAGAGCATGACATTATGTCCAGTTCTATCCTAATTACAGACAGCAGAGAGCTTGCGGAAGAAGTAGCAGAGGAAATTGAAAAACAGCTTACCTCTTTAGAGAGAGAGGAAATGGCAAGAAAGGCCATTGAGAGCAATGGAAGAATAATACTAGTATCCAATATGGAGGAGGCAGTAGCTATTAGCAATAAAATAGCTCCTGAGCATTTAGAAATATGTACTGAAGACCCTTTTAACCTCCTAGGATTAGTAACTCATGCAGGGTCAGTATTTCTAGGGAGCTATTCTCCTGAGCCCCTGGGGGATTATATGGCTGGACCAAATCATACCCTTCCTACCTCTGGCACTGCAAGGTTTAGCTCCCCTTTATCATTGGAGGATTTCACTAAAAGCTCTTCCTTTGTGTATTATACGGAGGAGGCTCTAGAGAAGGTTTCCAAGGACATACTGGTTATTGCTGAAAGAGAAGGACTACAGGCTCATGGAAGAGCTGTGGCTATGAGATTTAAGAGGTGATAAAATGAGTAAGTTTTTAAATTCTTCCTTAAGGTCTCTGCTGCCCTATACTCCTGGAGAGCAGCCTAGAGACAAAAAGTATATAAAGCTAAATACCAATGAATCTCCGTATCCCCCTTCTCCTCTAGTGCAGGAAGCTGTAACAGAAGAGCTCTGTAGGGATTTAAGACTTTATCCTGATCCTACTCTGAAGGAGCTGAAAGAGGCTGTTGCTGAAAAATATAAGCTGTCAGAGAAGCAGGTCTTCGTTGCTAATGGCTCTGATGATGTTCTTGCCTTCTGCTTTATGGCCTTTGGTGAAGAGGGATTTGCATGTCCAGATATAACCTACGGCTTTTATCCTGTTTTTAGTGAGCTATTTAACTGTGAGCTTATAGAAATACCTCTTAGAGAAGATTTTTCTATAGCCTACGAGGATTATGTTGCTATAAATAGGAATATTATAATTGCTAATCCTAATGCTCCTACAGGACTTCTGCTGAAGGAGCAGGATATAAAGAAGATAGCTGAAAGTAATCCTAATAATATAGTTATTATAGATGAAGCCTACATAGATTTTTCCGGAAGCATTGGCTCTCTAAAGCTTTTAGAGGAGCTAGATAATATTATTATTGTACAGACCTTTTCTAAAAGCCGAGCCCTAGCAGGCTTAAGGATAGGCTATGCCATGGCTTCTAAGGATATTATTGAAGACCTTACAAAGGTCAAGTATTCCTTCAATCCTTATAATATTAATTCTCTCTCCATCAAGGCAGCTACAGCAGCACTTCAGGATAAGGAATATTATGAAGCTATAATAGATAAAATCATTAATACTAGAGAAAGGACCAAAAAGTCCTTAGAGGCTTTGGAATTTTACTATTTGGATTCAAAAGCAAACTTTATTCTTGCGACCCATAAAAGGGTTCCTGGAGAGTATCTATATAAGGAGCTGAAGGAGAGAGGAATTCTTGTAAGATATTTTAATAAGGAGAGGATAAATAATTATATAAGAATAACCATAGGTACAGAGGAGCAGATGGATATATTGCTGAAGGAGTTAAAGAAAATTGTTGAGGGGTGGATAGATTGAGAGCAGGTCAGATTCATAGAAAAACCAAAGAAACAACAATAGACCTTAAATTTTTAATAGAGGGCAGAGGAATCAGCGCCATAGAAGGAGACTGTGCCTTCCTTAATCACATGCTGGAGCTGTTTTCTAGACACAGCAGAATGGATCTAATCGTATCCTATAAGGGAGACAGTGAGGTGGATTTTCATCATACAGTTGAGGATTTAGGTATTGCTTTAGGTCAGTGCTTTAAAGAGGCCATAGGGGAAAAGAGAGGGATTAAAAGATATGGAAGTGCTATTATTCCCATGGATGAAGCCCTTATAAGAGTGGCCATAGATATCAGTGGTAGAGCTCATTTAACCTACCATGGAGAGTTACCTACAGAAAAGGTAGGGACTCTCGATACAGAGCTCATAGAAGAATTCTTTCAGGCCTTTGTGAGAAATAGTGATGTCACCCTGCATATCCACAAGCTAGAAGGAAAGAATAGCCATCATATAATTGAAGGAATGTTTAAAGCCTTTGGGAGAGCCTTAAGAGAGGCATCGAGTATTGATATAGAGCTTAAGGATGAAATACCTTCTACCAAGGGTGTTTTATAAGGGGGGATAGCGGATGATTGGCATAGTGGATTATGGCTGTGGTAATTTGTTTTCTCTCTCTAGTGCTTTAAAGGCTTTAGGAATTCAATGGATAATAAGCGGGGATAAGAATGAGCTTCAGGAGGCTGATAAGCTGATTCTTCCAGGAGTAGGGGCCTTTGAGGATGCTATGATAAAGCTCAGAGAGAAGGAGCTGGATACCTTTATTATAGAAGAAGGAAGAAAGGGAAAGTATATTTTGGGTATCTGTCTGGGAATGCAGCTGCTCCTGGAAAAAAGCTATGAATATGGAGAGCATAAGGGTCTTTCCTTGATATCAGGAGAGGTAAAGTATCTGGGGGACTCTGTAAGGAAGAAATTGAAAATCCCTCATATGGGCTGGAATCAGCTGATATTTAAGAAGGAGGATCCCATATTTAAGTATATTAGCTCTGGTACCTTTATGTATTTCGTCCATTCCTTTTATGGAGTGGGCTGTACTGAAAGCATTCTGGCAGAAGCGGAATATGATGTGGCAGTGCCTGCAATTATTAAAAGTGGCAGTGTTTATGGAATGCAGTTTCATCCTGAAAAAAGTGGACAAGAAGGTCTAAAGCTTTTAAAGGCCTTTGAAGAGTTAAGATAGGAGGGATGCATATGAATATTTTTCCTGCAATAGATATTCGAGGAGGTAAAGCTGTAAGACTTCTGAAGGGAGACTATGAAAGGATGACAGTGTATTCTACTAATCCTAAAGAGGTAGCTGAGAAGTTTTTAAAGCAGGGAGTAAAGTGTATACATTTAGTGGATTTAGATGGAGCTAAGGACGGAGAGTTATCTAATCTCGAGGTTATAAGAGACATAGCTTCTATCAAAGGAGCCTTTTTACAGCTGGGAGGAGGAATCCGCAGGGAGGAATCTGTAAGAGAATATCTAGATATGGGAATAGATAGAGTGATATTAGGCACCATAGCAGTGAAGAACCCTTCTTTTTTAAAGGCTATGATAAAAACCTTTGGAGAAGCTATTGCTGTTGGGGTAGATGCTCGTGATGGAAGGGTAGCAATAAATGGCTGGGAGGAGAAGACCTCCATTGACTCTTTTCAGTTCTGTAAGGAACTAAAGGATATGGGAGTTAGAACTATAATATATACGGATATAGCTAGAGACGGCACACTCTCCGGGACAAACCTTGAGGCTTATAAAAAACTGGTGACCATACCAGGATTAAAGGTCATAGCCTCAGGAGGAATAACCTATGAAGAGGAAATTGCAAAGCTTATGGAAATAGGAGCTTATGGAGCTATAGTGGGAAAGGCTATTTATGAAAATAAGTTAGACTTAAGTAAACTTCTGACCATAACAGGAGGGAATTAGGATGCTTACTAAAAGGATAATACCCTGTCTTGATGTGAAGGACGGCAGGGTAGTTAAAGGGAAGAATTTTTTAAATACGAAAGATGTTGCTTCTCCTGTTGAACTAGCTCGATATTATAATGAAAGTGGTGCTGATGAGCTAGTTTTTTACGATATAACGGCCACAGTAGAAAATAGGGGACTTTTCACGGAGATCCTTAAGCAGGTAGCCTCAGAGATATTTATTCCTTTAACGGTAGGTGGTGGTATCAATACTCTAGAGGATTTTGACAGAGTATTAAAATGTGGTGCTGATAAGGTTTCTATTAATTCCGGAGCTATTAAAAATCCTTATATTATTGAGGAGGCAGCAAAGAAATACGGTGATCAATGCGTGGTACTATCCATGGATGTGAAAAGAGTAGATGGAAAATTTAAGGTTTTTTCTCGCGGTGGAAGAGAAAATACTAATATTGATGCGCTGCAGTGGGCTAGAATAGGACAAGAATCAGGTGCTGGAGAGCTGGTGATTAACAGCATCGATACCGATGGTGTTTTACAGGGATTTGATATTGAGCTTCTAGAAAAGATATCTGAAAGGGTGCATATCCCAGTAATAGCTTCTGGTGGAGCAGGGAAAAAGGAGGACTTTTTAGAGGTCTTGAGTGGAACTATTGCTGATGCTGCTCTGGCTGCTTCAGTATTTCATAGAAAAGAAATAGATATTTGGGAGCTTAAAGAATATCTAAATGAATATGGAATTCCTATGAGAACAAATAAATAGCTTAAGGAGAATATTAATGATTGAACTAAAATATGATGAAAATAATTTAATTCCTGCCATAGTTCAGGATTATTATACTAAGAAGGTCCTTACCCTGGCTTATATGAATCCTGATAGCCTTAATATTAGCCTTAAGGAAGGGAAAACATGCTTTTACAGTAGAAGTAGACAAACTCTCTGGAGAAAGGGAGAAACTTCCGGGAATTATCAGCACATTGTATCAATAAGGACCGACTGCGATAAAGATACCCTTCTTATAGAAGTTATTAAGGAAGGACCAGCCTGTCACACAGGAGAGGATAGCTGTTTCTTTAACCTATTGTGCCAGCTAAAGAAAGAGGAGTTCACCTATGAGGGCCTATATACAATGCTTTTGGATAGAAAGATTAATAAGAAGGAAAACTCCTATACTACTTATCTTTATGAAAAGGGTGTTGATAAAATATTGAAAAAGGTAGGTGAGGAGTCCACAGAGGTGGTGATTGCTGCAAAAGGAGGAGATAAGGAGGAAACTATATTTGAAATAGCTGACCTGATATATCACCTTATGGTCCTGATGGTCAATCAGGGAATCACCCTTTCGGAGGTCACAGAGGAGCTTGCTAAAAGACATGTAGTTGACCATAAAATTAAACAGGAGAGGATGAAATGATACCTTTATCAAATGTACATACCCATAGCCTTTATTGCGATGGTAAAGCTTCTCTTAGAAGAATGATAAATGAGGCTATAGATCTTGGTTTTGTTTCTCTGGGCTTTTCTGGTCATTCCCCCCTGCCCTATTACAATGGCTATGCCATGACCATTCAGGGGGAGCAGGAGTATATAAGAGAGGTAAAGGCTTTAAAGGAAGAGTATCGGGAAAAGTTGGAGATTCTTTTGGGAGTAGAGTGGGATCTAGACACAGTAGCTTCTGTGGAGGATTATGATTATAGGATAGGATCTGTTCATCAGATTCATGGTCCTAAAGAGATTTATGCTGTAGACAATACTATAGGAGAGCTAAAGGCTTGTCTTCATGATGTCTTTAAAGATAACTGGAAGCTCATGGTGGAGGATTATTATAATTTAGTGATAAAAAATGCCCTGAGACCCTCCGTGGATATAGTAGGTCATTTTGATTTGATTACTAAGCTAAATGAAGGAAATGTCCTGTTCCCTGAGGATAGCCCCATATACCAATCCATTGCAGCAGAAGCTCTAAAGACCATAGTAAGGAGCAGACCGGACCTTGTCTTTGAGGTAAATACCGGGGCTATGTATAGGGTAGGAAAGAAGAAACCTTATCCCGCTCCTTTTTTGCTAAAGCTATTAGGAGAATTAGAATCAAGAGTTATTATAACTTCAGATGCTCATATACCAGAAGCATTAACTTATGGATTTTCAGAGGCTATAAATATCTGTGGGGACAATGGAGTTAAAAATATATGTATACTCAGGAAGGAAGGCTTTGTATCTTTTCCGGGTAAACATATATAAATAAATAATATCGCTATATATAAAAAGAGCATTAGCAGATTTGTTTTACACAAACCTATCATAAAAAAGTAATAATAAGAGCGTCTATAACGTAGACGCTTTTATTATTTTAAATTATTAGGTTGTCTCTGTTTCATAAAGCTGCTTACTTATATTCCGTCCTCCATACATTATACGAACTATATTTACAGTATTTTTAGATTCATTGGGTAGGTAAAAAACTAGATAATTATCCACAGGAAAGAAACGAAGTCCTTGGCTATGCCAGGGTTCACTATCATATAAACGATGTCGCATAGGTATTTTATCAAGGGAGCGTATTTCATTCATAATCCGCTGTGCCTGACCTTTTGCAATTTCTGGTACACACAGGCTATATGCAATATACTCATAAATATCTCTTAGATCTTGTCTGGCTTCAGCTGAGTAAATGACTTTCCAACTCATATGCCAAAATCTTGATTCATTTCATCTTCTACGCTTTGCATCGAGTAAACTCTACCAGATTCGATATCTGCTATGCCTTTTTGGATTTCAGCATCAAATTGCTCTTTGTTCAGTTCCCCATATGAAAGTGGTGTACTATGTGGTAATTTCATTTCAAAAGGAATGCCACGCTGTAATACAATCTGGCGAAGAAACATACTAACGGCATTGGACATAGGGATTCCTAACTGTGCGAGTATCTGTTCTGCTTGTTCTTTAACATCTGGCTCTACGCGAGCAAATATACTTGATGTTTTTGCCATACTGATCGCCTCCTTATTAAAATTAGCATACCACAATGTATTGCAAATTGCAATCTAATTGCAGAATCTAGTAGTAAATCAGAAATACAAGACCAGTACTCTGTTTCATATCGCCTCCATGACACAAGGATATTCAAAAATCTAATATCTTTCTAGTGTTTTAAAAAAATGTCCTTGACATGGGGACCACTTTGTCCTCTCCTATTAGCTTTTCTTGTTAATATGTTTATGTAAATAATGCATATTTATACGTTGGAACCTCTGCAGAGGGGATTGATAAAGCAGAAGATCGCGAGCGCTTTGATAAGCTTTTGGAGGAATGCAATATTAAAAGACCAAAAGGTATCACTGTTATAGATAAGGAAGAAGCTCTAAAAGCTGCAGAGAGCATCGGCTATCCAGTTCTGGTAAGACCATCCTATGTAATTGGTGGTCAGAACATGACCATTGCCTATGAGGAGGGGGAGCTTCTGGAGTATGTGGACATAATATTAGCTCAGGGGATAGATAACCCTATACTTATTGATAAGTATATGATGGGCACCGAGCTGGAGGTTGATGTAATATCCGATGGAGTAGATGCTCTAATTCCCGGAGTAATGGAGCATATAGAAAGGGCTGGTGTCCATAGCGGAGATTCCATAGCTGTATATCCTCCCTATAATATTAATGATAAAATGCTTAAAAAAGTGATTAACTGTTCAGAAAGCTTAGCCCTTGCATTAGGTACTAAGGGGCTTATTAATATTCAATATTTAATATATGAAAATGAGCTATATGTAATCGAGGTTAACCCCAGAGCCTCTAGAACCATTCCTTACATAAGCAAGGTTACGGGTGTTACTATGGTGGACATAGCTACCAGAGTTATGATAGGAGAGAGTATAAAAGACCAGGGCTATGGAACAGGCTTATATCAGGGAATACCCTATACTACAGTGAAGGTCCCAGTGTTTTCCTTTGAAAAGCTTCTGGATGCCAATGCTTCATTAGGACCCATGATGAAGTCCACAGGAGAGGTTTTGGGCATTGGAAAAACCTTAGAGGAGGCTCTCTTTAAGGGATTAGTATCTGCTGGATTTAAACCCTTTAACCCCTTTGAAGGTAAAAAAGGAAGCGTTCTAATAACCATCAGCAAGCCGGATAAATATGAGATTATTAACCTAGCCAAGAAGCTTGAGGACTTAGGCCTTAATATATATGCTACAGAAGGTACTGCAGAAGAAATAGGTTCTCTTGGTCTTGAGGTCAAAAAAATCAAAAAGCTATCAGAGGACAATAGCATAATTAAATTAATGGAATCAGGAATAATAAACTACGTGATTTATACCCATACGGGGGAAAAGCAGGCAATAGAAGACTATGTTAAGCTCCATAAGCTAGCAATCCAGCTAGGAATACCCTGCCTTACATCCTTAGACACAGCAAATGCCTTGGCAGACACTATTTCAGCTAGATTCACAGAGCAGAATACGGAGCTAGTGGATATTAATAATATGAGAAAGAGTCAACACAGAATTTATTAGGGTTGTAAATAAACGTACTATTAAGATGCGAGTATGGGAAAGAGGCAACGGCGAAACCCTAGCCTGCGGCACCGGTGCCTGTGCAGCTGTGGTAGCAGCTACAGTAAATGGATTCCTGGAAAAAGGCGAAGACATTACAGTAAAAGCAAAGGGAGGAGACCTTATAGTTAACTACACCGATGAAGCTATCCTATTAACAGGAAATGCAGATTTAATATATGAAGGAGTGATAGAGTATTAGAGTTTTCTAATGCTCTTTTACAATTTTGTGGGTGTATTATGCTAGTTATACAAACGAAAATTCAATATCTTGTTTATTATTTTATTGCTTTTATTCACTTCTGGTATTATCAATCTGTAGCTAGAGAAATTTCTTTAGACAGGGCATGTTGTGGTAATTAGTCAAGCTGTCGCCCAATGAGTACTATTTCAATATCAGTACAATCTTTATATTTTACTATCGGATATGTAGTATGGTCTTTTAAGCTTTATTAGTTTGCCTTGACATTGGGTACATATTATATTAAAAGTTAGACTTTCTAACACTCATATTGAATTTATATTTAGCATGAATAAGGTAAAGTTACTCATCGAAACAATAGTTGATTTTTATTGCAAGCTGAATATTGAACATATCCTCACTATTATTTAAATCGCAGTTTAGAAGTTGTTCTATCTTCAATATGCGGGCTCGTAAAGTATTTTTATGAATGAACAACTTCTTTTCAGCTTCAGTTTTAGAGTAATTGCATTCAATAAGACAATATAAGGTTTTCTCGAGTTGAGTGTTATTCTTGTTATCGTAGTTGCGTAAAGGAACAATATATTTCTTTTTATACTCAATTAGAATGTCTTTGTTTAAATGGCCGCTACGTTCCATAAAAATACGTAAAACGCCTAAATCGTTATAAAAACAATATTTCTTTTTTTGATGTGATTGTATATATTGCAATGCTTGCAATGCTTGGTTAAACCCAAGTGGGAATTCGGAATTTGTAATTGTATTACTAATTCCGATATATAGTGAGTTAGTTTCAAGTATCTCTGCACACACAGAATATAGCTTGTTAATAGTTCTTTCAATATTCACATCATTCTTAGGAATAAAAAATACTAAGTTATCTCCTCGCTCAAAACAAAGTACGTCTTCAAAGTCATGTTTATTTTTGTTAATGGTCTCAAATAAGCGTGAAGTTCGAATGTTTTGTTTAACTCTATTCTTTGTATAGCTTATGTCTTCGCAATGAGCCAAAGCAATGTAATAGGAGTCATAAAGTGTATGCTCGATTAAATCCTCGGTAAAAGCATATTTACCAGGATTACTCATTTTGCCTTGAAGTATTAGATCTAAAATTAAATTGTTGTATCTTCTGTTAGTATTAATTAATTCAGATTGTTTAACTTTTAGTAGCAAAATGATAAGAGAAAGCTGACTTATTTTCATGCTGTCTTCAACATTAAGGGATTCTATATTTCTATTTGTTAGCAGAAAAATATAGCTGAATACTTCACTATCTAAAATTACAGGAAAGATTAGAATTTGTTTGTTTAGGGAATTTAAATAAAAGTTAGTATATAAGTAGCCAGAGGTAGTATGACCGCTGATATCTGTAGTAAGAGTACTTCTATAAATACAGGAGTTTATAGTGAATTTATAAAGTGCTTTTTTCCAATCTATATTTATAGAAGAACCAGAAATATGGAAATCTGCATCTAGAATTGCTATTGTAAGACCGGTTGACCTATAAATTTCGTAGCATAGCTGATCAATAGACTTACCATGTATGACAGAATTCAGCAATGCTGAATGAAATAGTTGGGATTGATAAATAGCATCGTATTGTTTTCGAGCAATGTGTTCTGTTATAGGATATGTAATATCGCTCCATGATGCATTTTTATCAACTGTAATAATAGGTAAACAAAGCTCATCACATTGTTTTATAAGAAAATCGTTAAGTTTATTTGTGTATGTAGGTTTTGTGATAATTGCAGAAACAGATTTTTCATGAAGACGATTAAAAAAATCTTTATTTGCACAAACATAAAAAAGTTCCGCAGCAAATATCATTTCACCACCATGGAGCCATTTAAAAATATCGGGAACATCCATGATTGTTGTATATGATATTTTATTTTTCAATCCTGTTCTTCCTGCAATAATATTGGCATTTTTCATGCAATCCATTTTTAAGACATCTTCAACTAATAGTTCCATTTTATTAACACCCCAATTATATACTTTCTTTATTTTATAGTTCTACGATAACGAATATCTAATCTAGGATATTGGTTTATTTTAGCATCTCCAAAAAACTTTCAAAAAAAGAGGTTTGATTTTTAAAAAACTCAAGTATTCTATTCGCTCCGTTCTCTTAAATTTCATTTCTTCATTTTCAATAAAAATAAGTACGTTGCAAAAAAAGTTTTTTGCTATTATACATAAATGAATTTAATGTCTAATAAACTCTAAATTTAGCAATATAAATTTTGCTAGTGCTATATTTGTGACATAATATTTTTATTCATATGTTTATTATATTATTTTCTATATAAATATTAAATAATTGAATTAATTTTTTGAAATTATATAATATTATTAAAACCTCATTATTATTATGTTGATTGCTTTTATGTTGTTATTAAGTACAACAAATAAGATATATTATTATACTTTAGGACAATTCAATTTGGATGTAATCGTTGATAAAATAAACGTGAAGATAAGCTTATCATTAATAATTTAATTTTTGGAGGTGTCTTTGTGAGACATTATTTTCAAGGAAGAGATTTTCTAGGATTTAAAGACTTTAATCGTGAGCAGATAAAATATATAGCAGATTTATCTATGGATTTTAAGAAAAAGTGGACAATAAGAGAACCGCATCGTTACCTTGAAGGTCAAGTTTGGGCTGCTCTTTTTGAAAAAAACTCAACACGTACCAGAAATGCATTTCAACGTGCTGCAGCTGATTTAGGTGTTACTACTATTTATCTACGTCCAGATGAATTACAGACAAACCGTGGTGAGCCATTAAAAGATACAGCAAGAATTTTAGATAGGTATTTTGATGGTTTATTCATTCGTACATTTGGTCAAGAAATTGTCGACCAGTACTCATCATGGATGAGGCATCCTGTTATAAATGGTCTTACAGCTTTAGAACATCCTACACAAGGTATTGCTGATATTATGACTATCATTGAGAAAAAAGGTGAAATGAAAGGCTTGAAATTATGTTATGCCGGTCATCCTTATAATGTATGTAATACTACAATGTTATTCTGTGCAGACTTTGGAATGGATATGGCGATTGCTTGTCCTAAAGGAATTACACCTGATCCGGCAATTTGGGAATTAGCACAGAAAAGAGCTCAGCTCACAGGTGCAAAGATTACAATTACAGATAATTTCGATGAGGCCCTTGCCGGTGCTGATATAGTTTATGGTATGACCCATTATGCTATGGGACACACCCCTGAAGAGATTGAACAACTTCGAAAAGCTTTCAGACCATACCAAATTACAATGGATGCAATGGCAAAAGCAGATTCTCAAGCAATTTTTATGCATTGTTTACCTGCACACGTTGGTGATGAGGTTACAGATGAGGTTATGGAATGTCCGCAATCTGTTATTTTTGATGAAGGTGAAAATAGAATGCACGCAATGAAAGGTATTCTTGCTGCAGTTGCATTGTAGTATAGCTTGTATTTAGTTAGAACTATTTATAGTTATGGGTTTGCTTATTAAGATATAATACATCCTTTGCTCATCATAGTCGATGCTTACTTTAACTATATGAACTATAGAGTAGTAACAAATTAATAATGATCGTTACTACTCTGTTATGGTATAAGATACAGTTTACTATACTAATGATGAGGAAAACAATAAACGATAAGCTAATGTTTCAAATTGTTAAGAAGGAGATGAGATTATGGAAAAATCAAACACAGGTCTAGAAAATCAAGATAAGAAAATGGAAAGATCTATAAGTTTTTTTGGACTTATCGCACTTGGTATCGGATGTATGTTTGGTACAAGCTGGCTTCTTCTTTCGGCAGGATGGCTTGACAAAGCAGGAGGCCCTTGGAATGTAGTAATTGCCCTTGTACTTTGCTTTATTGTTGAATTGCCCCTTGCGTTTAGCTATTTAGAAGCTATTCCTATGTTTCCCCTATCAGGTGGTGAGCTTGTTTACTCATATATGGCTTTTGGAAAATTTGGTGGATTCATGGCTGCTTGGGCTGGAATACTAATGAATGGTATTATCTTTTGCTGGGAAACAGTTGCTATTATGAAAATTGTTAATAGCCTCTTTCCTGCACTTGAAAAAGCTCCAGTGCTTTATGAAATTAGTGGATCACCGATTACACTTCCTGGAATAATAATTGGTGTTGCTCTTGCTATATGTATTATTACAATTCAGTGCAATGGGGCAAATTTTTCTGCATCGATAGCTAAAGTTCTTACAACTGTAATAGTGTTATTAGTTCTTGTTGGTATCATAGTTGGAGTTGCGAATATGAACTCTGCTAACTTAACCTTACCCTCAACAAAAGGTACTATTGAAGGTTCTCTTTCATTACTTGCTGTCTTAACGTTTACAATAGCGGGATGGGAAACTGTTGCAAAAAGTGCCGGTGAGGCTTCAGGTAATGTAGGACGAAGAAAAGTTGGACTTGCACTCATTATATGTTTAATAGTTTGTATTGTTCTTAACATATTGGTTGTCATAACTATTTGTGGCCTTATGCCTTGGACTGAAGCTGCTACTAAAACTGCTCCTTTTGTTGATGCAATTGTAGCAGCATCAAAAATGCCGATATTAGGAACGATTCTTCTTGTAGCGGCACTTGTTGGTGTCGTAGGTGTCTCTAATGCTACACTTTATGGTGCTTCGAGAATGATGTATGGTCTAGCTGATGTATCTCTTATTTCTCCGGTTTTCAAAAAAATATCTGGTAAAAATAATGTTCCGATTAATTGTATATTGTTTATTGGTTTCTTCGCTGTAATAACGCCCTTTATTGGGAAGATGGCATTTTTACCACTAGTTGATGTAACTGCAGTTTGTACTATAGTAATGTGGGTTTTAACTTTCTTTTCAGTTGTTGTAATGCGTAAAAAGTATCCTGAAATTAAACGTCCAATGCTTATGCCAGGTAATAAGGTGACAATTGTAGTTGGTAGTATATTTAGTATATTTCTCTTAGGAACAGTTCTTTTACCATTCAGTCCTGGTGCTATTATTTGGCCTAGTGAATACATTCTAACAATTATTCTATTCATCATAGGAATTGCACTTTATCAGCTTCGCGATAAGAAAGTTAATACTGAGGAACAAAAACGAAAAATACTGGGAGAAGCTTCTGAAACAATGGTAAGTAAATAATAAATATAATAAATATATTATTCAAGGAGGTAAAAAAATGTTTGTTAACAATGCTACAGGAGTTCTAAAAAAGGTTATGGTGTGTTCACCAAAGTATTTACAACTTCAACCTATTAATGAAATTTCTAAGGAGTGGATAAATAAAGGAGAACTTGATTCTAACCGTCAAGCAGCTCTCCGTGAGCATGCAGAATTTGTAGCCGCATATAGAAGCAATGGTGTTGAAGTTGTAGAAGTTGAACCTGATTCCAACGAGCCTCTAATGGTTTTTGCAAGAGATTTCGGCGGTTGCGTTGCAGAAGGTGCTATAA
>JAEXSY010000193.1 GCA_023440105.1 Bacillota bacterium | reverse complement strand
GTCACAGCCCATAAAGAGGGTTTTCTTTCCAGGATGGGTGAACATATAAGCAATTACTGCTCTCATACCAGCAAACTTGTTCCAATAGTCTCCCCAGTTCTTGTCTACTAAGGACTTCTTGCCATGGACTACCTCATCATGGGATATGGGAAGAATAAAATTCTCATTGTAGGCATACATCATGGAGAAGGTCAAAAGATTGTGATGGAATTTTCTGTACACTGGGTCTAGCTCGATGTATTCAAGGATATCATTCATCCAGCCCATGTTCCATTTAAACTTAAAGCCTAATCCTCCATCTTCTACGGGCCTAGTTACCATTGGATAGGTAGTGGACTCCTCAGCTATCATTATGGCCTGAGGGAACTCCTTATATATTGCAGTATTTAATTCTTTAATGAAATCAATGGCTTCTAAATTTTCATTTCCACCATATTTATTTGGTGTCCAATTTTTATGACCTTCGTAGTCTAGGTAAAGCATATTGGCTACAGCGTCTACTCTAAGTCCATCTACATGAAATTCTCGGAGCCAATATAGAGCATTTGAAACTAAAAAGCTCTTGACCTCTGGTCTTCCTAAATCAAAGTTTGAGGCTCCCCAGCCGTGATTTTCTGATTTAACAGGGTCCTGATATTCATAGGTAGGGCTGCCGTCAAAGCGGTAAAGACCGTGAAGATCCTTGCAGAAGTGTCCTGGAACCCAATCAAGGATAACTCCTATATCCTCCTGATGAAGGGTATCTACAAGGTATTGAAAATCCTCTATAGAACCAAATCTGCTGGTTATGGCATAGTAGCCTGTAATCTGATAGCCCCAGGAGGCATCAAGGGGATGCTCCATCACTGGCATAAGCTCCACATGAGTATACCCCATTTTCTTAACATAGGCTGGAAGCTCCTCGGCTAGCTCTCTATAGGTTAAAAGCTCCCCGTTCTTATCTCTCTTCCAGGAGCCTAGGTGCAGCTCATAAATATTAAGAGGACTTTTAAAAATATCAGTTTTCAGTCTTTTATTGAGCCATTTTCTGTCTTTCCATTTGTACTTATTGTTATCTACAATAACAGAAGCAGTATTAGGTCTTAACTCACTTCTTCTACCATAGGGATCAGCCTTCATAACAAGTTTATTATCTGCCCCAAGGACTGCGTATTTATAAATTTCTCCGATCTCAATACCGGGGATAAAAATAGTCCATAGCCCCTCTGCTGTGATTTTTTCCATCCTATACTCTTCTTTTTTCTTCCAGTGAGAGAAGTTTCCCACTACGTAAATCTCCTGTGCTTTAGGTGCCCAGGTAGTGAATCTTACTCCCCATTTTCTCTTCTCACACTTGTAATGTGCTCCCATAAAGTTGTAGCTAAAATAATTGCGGCCTTGATGGAATAAATAGATGTCAAAGTCAGATATAATGCCCTTGGAGCCCTCCTTTGAGGAAGAAAAATCTAAGTTTTTTTTCTTTTTATCTTTCTCCAAATCTTGCGCAAGCGCTTTCACATTTTTTGTCTCTTTAGCTACGCTCTTTTTAGAGGCGTTCTTAGCTGTTGCTACCTTACTCTTAGCAGCTTTTTCCTTCTTTGATTTCCCTTTTTCCTCTGCTGTCTTTTTTGTTATCTTACTCTTTGCCGTCTCGCTCTTGACAGTTTTCTCTTTAACCACAGTACTTTTCTTCGCTGTAGTAGCTGCTGTATTTTTTGCTGTTTCCTGCCTCGTGGTCTTAGATAATTTTTTTTCTTTATTGTCCACAGCTAAGCCTCCATTCCATAGTTATCTTATAAATAATTGTTTTATGAGATATAGCATCTCTGCCCAGGGCAAATATTTTATAAGCTAAAAGTTCTAAGATTAATAAAAAAGAAATTATTTCCAGATAAATCAGAACTATTAAACTTTTAATAGAATTATATCATAAATTTGAAATTGTTGAACATTAATCCCTACTACTATTTATATAAATATAAAAGAAGAAAAGTCTATTCTTCATAAAATATGTTTAAACTTATTAAAACTGTAAATAATTCTAATAAGATGGGTTTAATTATTATGGGTGGGGTTAAAAATATGAGAAAATTCATTAAACTTTTATTGTTTATTGTTGTATTTATCCTCTTATCTTTTCAAAACAATCCTGAAGGTATCAATGAAAGTAACCATGGGTCTATACCTGTAAGTCTTTCCCTAAGGCCTGACATAGAGCCTAAGGAAACAGGAGATACTAAAGCCTTAAGAGGCGAACGGTTTGAGGATATAGAAAGCTTTAGGAGATTAAAGGGCCTAGATATAACCGCTGAGAAGCTCATAACCTCTTTAAAAGCAACACCCTCTGTTAGAGAGAGTGTATCAACACAAACTATCAGTAAAGAAGGTATCCTAGAACATAGAATGGAGCTGATTCTTTATAGCTCTTCTACAGATACAGCTGCTTCCTATAGCTGCGAAGCCACTCTTTACAAGTACCAAAATAAACTTTTAGCTGCGAAATTATCTCAGCTGCTTCCTCTGCAGAGTATAAAAGCTTCAGCCTTTACTGAAGTACGTGAAAGCTTCTTTAATTCCTTTCTAGGGGAAGATACTACAGAGCTCCATGAAGCTATTAATGAAAAGCTAGCTTTATCATCAGTTTATGAAGTGGCAAACAATTCCTCCCAAGACTATTGTTTTGTTTACGGTAACTATGTAGTAGATCTTTCCTTATCCTTTGATAATGCAGAAGAGGACAGCATACTGGTAAAAATATATATATCCCAAAATCAATAAAGTGCTCCAGATAGCCTGGGGCACTTTATTGTTAACACAGATACCTATATAATTTTTCAAGCCTTCTCAAAGCCTCGTCCAAAACTGTTATTTCTCTTGCAAAATGCAATCTAATCAGATTATTTATGTCTTCCTTAAAAAAGCTTGAGCCAGGTACTGCTGCCACACCGATTTCACGAACCATCCATTCACAAAACTGTAAATCCGTCCAGCCGTAAAACTGTGGTAAATCCAAGAACTCCTGTATATCAATCAATACAAAATAGGTTCCTTGAGGTATATTATGTTTTAGCCCAAATTGGTTTATTTACTATATACAGTCTCACCATCAATTAGCACTTCACAAATTTTAGTCATAGGGTCAAATACTGAGCCTGTAGCAATGACAATATCGGCATCTTTTCCTACATCAATAGAGCCTATCCTGTTTTCACAGCCAATAATCTTTGCTCCACTGAGGGTCATAGCTTCCAAAGCCTTTTCTTCATTAAGCCCCTTTTTAACAAGAGTTCCAACTGCTCTAGGAAGAGAGGCGGTATGAATAATAGGATGATCGGACTGAAATCCAAATAAGGTTCCTGCATCTATATATTTTTCAATATTATCTAACACGGAATAAAATGTTTCTGGCTTTTTTGATCCAATAAAACCAGAGGGACCTACTGTAACAGGAATATTATTTTCTGCCAAAAACTCTGCAATTTCTGGCGACTCCCCTCCATGCTCCAATACCATTTTGATACCAAATTCTTTTGCAATTCTTATGCACGTCATTATATCATATAGCTTATATACATGGACTCTCCAAGGAATCTTTCCTTCTAAAAGCGGTTTAAGAGCATACATTTTTTCTGCTTCATCCCACTCTCTATTCTCCCTAACATAATTATGTTCTAGATATGCACAGGCATCAGCCAAGGTTTGACGAAGTACATAGGCTTCCCCCATCCTTGTGGTTGGTAATCCACCAATACTTTTATAAAATCTTTTAGGAGTTCCTCCATAGCCGCCTTTTATACCAATATTACTAGAGATAAGCATTTCTTTTAGGCACTTACTGTGCTTTGTTTTTAATGCACATGATTGTCCGCTAAACAGTTGAATGCTTCCAGGATGTACGATAATTGAAGTTATTCCTGCTGAAGCTGCTTCTTCAATTGCTTTATCCTGATGATAAATTCCATCTACAGCAGAAAATTGTGGGGTGGTTGGATCCCCTATTTCATTAAGCTCATTTATTTCATCCCAATTTCCCCATTCATCCAAGCCTAAATGGGTATGAGTATCTATCATTCCAGGGTATATCCTTAATCCAGAAGCATCAATAATCTCACAATCCTTTGGAACAACAAGATTTGAACCTATTTCTTTAATTTTTCCATTCTCAATTAAAATATCGCTATCCTTCAAAATTCCATGTGTTATGGTATAAACAATACCTTTTCGGATACATCTCATATTCATATAAGCTTCTCCTTTATGCGAAGTTCTCCATGGGTCATCACACCAAGAGGTAATGTATGAAAATCACCAAATTTACCACTCCAAAATGATAAATCTGCCCATTTTCCTTCTTCTATGCTTCCCGTTTCTTTATCTAGCCCAATTATTTGTGCCGGAATTTCTGTTAGAGAACTAATCACTTGACTATAAGGCACTCCATTTTTCAAGCACTCACAGGACTGAATATATAATGCATCCCATGCTACTTCAGGAAAATTAGTAGAAAGCGCTACTTTTATCCCTTTCTTCATAAGTTCTGACGCATATTCTGGAGTTGCTCTCTGTTCCTCTTTAATCTGAGGCACCCTATAAATAGTATTGGTGCAAACCACCGGTATATCACGTTTTATTATTTCATCAGAAACTTCTAAGGCCTCAGTTCCATGTTCAATTACTAGCTTCAAGCCTTGTTCATCAGCAAATTTAATCGCTTTGAGAATATCATCAGCTCTATGACAATGAACTCGTAAGGGGGCTTTTCCTTCCATAACTGGACTCCACCCCTCAAATCCCAAGTCACGTCCAGCCTTTTGTTTTTTACTAAAAGAATTAGCCTCTAGATAGGATTCTTTTAGCATTTGATATACTGCCATTTTAGT
>JAEXSY010000140.1 GCA_023440105.1 Bacillota bacterium | reverse complement strand
TTATTAAAGTTTGCCATTTTTAAGTTTTATCCACAATATTCAATGAAATAGCGTCGATTTTAGATAAAAATCTGTGGAAAAAGGGGCCTTCGCCAACGATTTTTTAATCGTTAAAGCGACAGCCCCTTGGGGAGTAAATATAATATTATTTTCATAGGGCGTTATCTGTATTTCAACATTGTAAAAATATATTTAACATTACACTTTATCTTAATAGTTTATGTAAAGCTTATCCAATATTAATAAGCTCCACTAGCTCCCTCAAGCTATCATAAATCTTAGCCACATTCACAAAAAACACTCTAACTCTAATATTATCCTTGCTACTAAATTCAATGATATTATTGTGCATATCTTCAGTCATAGGATATAAAAGCCATATCTCATTAGTTTCATACTTTTTACCATAAGCATACATTTGATACATGTCACCCTGAGAAATTCCATAATTCTTACTAGAATTATTAATAAGCTGCTTCCATTTAGTGTCCAGTATAATTTTGCTTCCATCTTCTCTTGTAATCACTATATCGGGCCTTAAAGCAAATTGTCTTGGTGAATCAAATAAATAGAAGCCCTTATCCTGTAGAGAAATCTCGCAGTGAAAATCTGAAATAATTCTTTTTAAATGATGGGCAACATAGGCTTCAAAAACCTTCTCCGTAGGAAAGAGCAGTGCTCTTCCACCATAGTCTCCAGCATAATTAGTAAAGCTTTCATTGAATAAGAATATTCTGGACCAGCTTAATATACTCTCATATTCTTTTATGCTCCTATCTACCACCACCTTGGAAAAATCCATCTTATAATTAATAGAGGCATCTATCAAATCAAAGTGTGTTAGAAGCTGGCGAAGCTCTCTGATATTAGAAGCACTACTGGATAAGCCTAATAGCTTTACCAGAGTAGCTTTTATTAGCTTATTCTCTGGTCTATTCACATTGTACTCATAATAGTTAAGGTAAAATCGTTCCTTATGAACATTATTCTTTCTCATTTGTTCCTTAACCATAAGCTTTCCCTTATAATAATTACAATTGTCTTTTATAGATAAATAAGCAGCTTTAAGCCCTCTTTTTACAAGTCTTCTAACCTCTTCAATATACATACTAATAAAAATTTCATAGAGATTCATCTTAGCTACCTTTAAGCTTGCCTCCTGAAAGGACTTTCCAGGAAAGTCTTTTAAGCATTTAAGCATAGATAAAAGAACTCTCTTCACAGCATTATTATCACTATTAATTACCTTAGGTAATATCTGAAGCTGAAGACCACTGCTCAGCTCAATAAGTCCCACATAATTTTTAGCAGAGATAACCTTTCCCACAGCTTTTTTATAGCTAATATTCAAGAAGTCTCCTACTTCTGAGGCTTCATTATTTTTAAAGGATAGCATAAAGGCTTCAAGCTCATCAAAATCTACTTTATTTAGATATTTATATTTCACATCATCCTTATATTCACTGTTATAGGTTATACCTTGAAACTCCCGAAGCTCCAATATTCTCTTCAATTTCATCACCTTTTATCTATTGATATATTTGCAAATAGCTTTCTTTTTTATAGAAGGCCTGATGCTGAATAGAATATTTAAGCTCTGATATATCTATTTCAGGGTTTCCTTTAAACACCTCTCTTGTTTTCACTGCTCTATCTAATATAAATTTAAATTCATCTTCTTTATCATTGTCACCTAAAACAAGCTGAATTTTACTATAATCCTCATAAAAGTATTCTTGCATAAGAGGTATAACCGAATTACTGAATATATCCGCTAGCTTTTCAATAGTACCATCTTTAACCAGTGGCATAAAATAAGCATGACCTATGGTGTGCTCTCTATCAAAAAGCACTTCTATTCTTTCATTGATTGCTTCCAGCATAGCTTCTACATCTATTCCTTCAATATTAATACCTGATAATACACTGGCATCGGGCATTAATTCAATAAACTGAAACCTTCTTCTAAGAGCAGTATCCATCAAGGCTATAGATCTGTCAGCGGTATTCATGGTTCCTAAAAGGTATAGATTGCTAGGTACTCCAAAGTCTTCTCCAGAGTAAGGGAGTTTAATGGTTATTCCTTCTTCTCTTCCTAGTCTCTTAGTGTTTTCAATAAGGGTAATAAGCTCTCCAAAGATTTTAGAAATATTACCTCTATTTATTTCATCAATTATAAATATAAAATTCTTCCCTCTATTATCCGCTGCTCTATGGGAGAAGCTTTTAAATATACCCTCTGACAGGCTATAGGCTATCCCCTCACCATTATCAGCAAGCTCTGGCTTAATCCCCTCAATGAATTCCTCATAGCCATAGGATTGATGAAAGGTTGTAAAAACAACTTGTCCCTCTTCTTTGTAGCTCAAATATCTCTGGAACACAGCTTGATAATCCTCTTCTCTTATTTCCTCTAAAGTTTTATTTTCAATTATAGCCACAGCATATACTACTGAATTATAGGTCTTACCAGTTCCAGGAGGGCCATATAATATAAGGTTTCTCTCCTTAAAAGCTCTATTTTCCTCGGTGATTTCTTCGTATATACTCATGTCATCTACTTCCTCACTAATAGTATCACTATTCCAAGGTGCTACTGCCAAATCATAATAGGGTAAAAGCTCTTCTACGGCTAACAGCATTTCACTTATTATATCAGAGTCATCAAGACTTCTACCTTCTATCTCTTCCCTATCTATAATTCTTGCTATTCTAAGCATAGAATAGCTTCCTTCATTAACCTTAGCTTCTACTTCATCAGTTCTTAGGTCTTTGATATCTACCTCTTCTTTTAAGGCTGTATCCTCTGCCATGTATATAAGTGGTGCCTTAGCCTCATTTATATCTCTTTCTAAAAGGCGATTATGTCTCTTATAATCATCTGCACTGCTCTTATCGGTTTTCTTCTCTACACTAAAACGAAACCTAGCCTTATTATCCTTTAGCTCTGCACAAAAAGTTATACTGGTGCTAACTTCCTTACTATCTGGTTTTCTCAGTTGTAGCCAAATATAATTTCTAATCTTTATATTGCTTCCATCCAACCATTTTGTTTGTCCAACTTTTATTAAGCCATATTTCCTTTTGCATATTTCCGCCATATTATTAAATTGCTTCACCGCTGACTGGGCTGCGTCCTTTAACTCTATTAGGCTCTGTGCTTCCTCTTCATTTTTTGCTTTTTCAAGACTTCTATATGGCCCACCGGCATATTTTTCTAGAAAATCTAAAACCTCTTTACATCTTGTACTATTTATAAGATCTGATAGCTCAACCTTGCTATTATCCATATCTTCATCATGATTTTTTAAAAGCTCTGTGTATTCGTTATCAATAAAGCTCACTAATTCCTTTACTTCTATGTCTCCAAAAGAAGTTTGAACTATTCCGTCTATCCCCTCTGGTTTTTCCTTCTTATTATCAAATTCACCTTTGAATGCTAAGCGTCTAGAACTGTTTTCTCCCTCAACAAAATAGTTGTATGTATTATTCTCATGATTGGCGTTATACCATGTAGAAATTCTAGCATTTGCTACCTTTTGCCTGCATATTCTTTGAGCTCTAATTTGAATCGCAACTTGCCTAAAATACATGTCTTTTGCCTGAGGAGCCTCACTAGAATAGTATTTTTCATAGGACATCATTGCTGCAGCAATCCAAACAGCTTCATTAACCTTATAATTGTTCATAATTCTCACCTCAATAAATTTTATATAAATATATCACTTCTTTGTTCATACAATATTATCTTTCTTGTTAATATAATACAATTGTAACATATAGTTACATGTAAATTAATAAAAAATGTAAATTGAAAAACTAACTTCCGTTATAATCCTAAACTTAGTTATTATTTCAATTTATAACTGTTATCTATTTACTACACAATGTGATATACTTATTGTAATATATTTACATTGCTTTAATATTTTTATTTAAAACCCATATAGTGGAGGTAGTTATTGTGTATATTTTAATGAAATTATTCAATATAGAGGAATTTTCTTCTGGTAAATTTTACAGAAAGGGTGAAAAATACTTTTCTCCTATAAAAGATATGTTTAATGATATATCAAAGGTAACTGTAGAGGATATTGATGATGCCTTTGTAATTTATGCCTCAAATACTCTAAAAACCACTCAAGCTGTAAGGGTATCCATATCAGCTATAAATGTTATCGAAGATTCTATAAGGATATATTTTAACCCCAGAGATAACCTAGATTTCACTTGTGAAGACCTTCAAAAATCTACCTATGCATTATTAAAAACAAAAGGCCTACTAACTAAGGATAATAATAATACTCCTCTACTCCTTTTGCTAAATGAAGAAGACATGGATTTCATAAATAGAAAGCTTACTTCTAATAAAACGTCAAAGAACATAAACAATTTAGAGGGATTGGATTCTGCCTTTAATGCAAATGATTGGAATAAAGTAGTAAGCTTTTTTGGAGATATTAGTGAGCTTCCGGAAAGCAATCCACAGGTTTGGAATGATGGTACTATTATCAGCAAATTAGCTTTTGCCGCTAGTAAGGTTGCAGTACTTTCAACCATACCAAGGGATATAAAGAAGGATAAAAATAAGCTCACTGAGCTACTAAGCAAAAAGAAATCAGAAAGAGCTCTAGCAGAGCTGTTACTAAAGCGTGCACTGGAGCTCGATGAAGGTAACCCATCATATTTATCTTCCATAGGGTATTTTCATTATGAAAACTCTATAGAGCTTTCTGCTCCTAATGGAAGAAGGGATGGTGATTTACTAGAGGAAATTGATAAGGCTATAAATTATATGAAAATGGCCTTGTCCATTAATGGTAGACGATTAAAGGAATACTATCGTATAGGTTATTTATTAGTATCTAAAAAGGCAAAAAACCTTCAATTCTCACAAAAAGACATTATTAATAATGATATAGCTGAGATCTACCTTGAAGGAATAGAATATTTATCTAAATGTATTGAGTTATATGATAGATTGGATAACTCAAAAGAAAGAGAATTAAAAGAAAAGCAAAGGTGCTTCAAAGAATATGTTAAATCCCTTTATAATATGGGAAAGGCTTACGAAGAAATATTTTACGGCTATTGGAATGAAGTTCTATTTAATGCTTTGACCAATGACCAACAATATATAACTAATTATGAGCTTCATGTTTCTAAAAAGCATATAGCTTATTTGAGCAATGCCAAAGAAGCCTTTGAAAAGTGTTGGACTGTTGAATGCAAGCTGGACAAGGATATCTTATCCTTATCAGTTAATGAAATAAATCAATCGGTTAATAATCCTTGTGTTGAAGCCTGTGATAAGCTCTATCATATAGGCTGCACATACTTGTCTATATATTGGTCAATAAAAGATAATGATAATTACCATGATGATAAAAGAGATTATTATCTAAATGGCTCTATAGATATTTTTAAAAAAGCATTACAAGTGAAGATACAGAATAACTATAATCTAAAGGTTAAGTATGTATCAGAAAAATTAGCCAGAGCTTATATTACTGCAAGGAAATACAATGACGCCATAGAAGTATTAAAGAATATTAAGCTTGGACCAGTTGATTATTATATATTAAACACTTTAGCTTTGGCCTACTATTATGCAAAAGAATATGATAAGGCTATTGAGCTTCTTAAAAATAAATATAACCATAAGGATAATAAAGTTCAGCTATATAGCAAGCTAATTTTATTGCTAAGCTATTATAAGAATAATAATAAGGATAATGTACTCACCCTTTACGAGGAGCTAAAAAATAATTTAGAGGGGCGAGAAGGAAAAATACTAGATCTTGTGACAAGTTGTATTGATGAAAGGTAGCTGCTATGTTTGTAAATAAAGATACTCTTATACTATCGTCTATAAATCGTAATAATCCATTTAATATCAAGGATACGACTAAAATTCTGCCTGAACTAATTGAAAAACTTATAGTTGAGCTTATATTAAAGGAGTGCAATATTTCTATAACTAGAGAAGAATCCTTAGAAAGACTATTACACTTAATTCCAGAAGCAAAGCTTAAAACAATAATAGATACAATTAACAATAAAATGTATAGGTGTCAGGGTAAAACGGATTACTCTACCTTATACCACAGCTATTTGCTTTATTATTTACCTAATAATATATTTAAAATATGGACACCCCTTCTTGATCTAGCCTGTGGACTGAAGCTAAATAGAAATATCAGTGTTATGGATATAGGTAGTGGCCCTGGCTCTCTGTCAATTGGATTCATACTATTTTATAAGTATATAGCAGAGCTTCAGCAGGATAAGGATTTTAGTCTGGTTATAAAGTGTGTTGATTCAGAGAATGTATTCTTAAAATACTCTAGCTTTATAATGAAAGCCTTGATAGCTACCCTACCAAGAAATCTAAAGGTTCAGATATCATACAGCGAAACTAATATTAATAGCTATGCTGACTTAAATGACATAAATAAATATGACTTAATTACCATCGGCAACTTTCTTAACTCCTTTGAGCACAATAAAAGCTTTGATATCAATGACCTTATAGCAAAATTACGAAATAATCTTAAGTCAAGTGGTAGCTTAATAATAATTGAGCCCGGAGATAGAACTGAGTGCCTAAGACTTAAAGACTTACGGAATAAATTATCTAAGGAGAAACTTTATAATATTTATTCTCCATGTAACTGTATTTGGGAGAGTCGAGAAGGTTTTAATTGTTCCTGCTTCACATCCTATAGCTTATTTCAACAAAAAACTGTAATACTCGATAAACTCCATAGTTTAGGAC
>JAEXSY010000139.1 GCA_023440105.1 Bacillota bacterium | reverse complement strand
GTATACGGGAATGCCAATCTTCGAAAATACCAAGGATAATAGAAATAAAAATGTGAATTAAAATAGATTAATAGAAAAAATGTACTATTTAGGTCGTTTGCCAACTATGGTAGACGACCTTTTTCTTTTACTCAAAGACCAGCTTATAATTAAAAATACTGTATAAAATATTGACAAGCGAAGGGCATTAACTACAATATATTGACCGAAATTGAGAAAATGTATACAATAATTATCGAGAAGATTATGGAAAAGGAAATCACTATGAAAAAAGTGCGATCATTTTTGTTTGAAGGAGACTAAAGGATTGGGGTTATTTGATATTTTTGATAAAAAGGGAAACCCGACAGGACAAATAATAGAGAGCGAAAAGGCTCATGTTAAAGGTATGATATGCAGGACTGTAATAATGATGATTATTCTGATGACAATCCTTCAAGGGGTTCGTGAACTGGCTGAGTATTTGATTTCGCCGATGCTTCCGGACATCTGGTTTGCAAATCGAATGCTTACTATGAGTTTAATGGTTGTACTAACAGTGGTACTTGTTTCAATTGCTAGATATAGGAAGCAGCCTCTCTCTGTTTTTCCTGATAGGTTTTCAAAGGGCTACATCATTGCCAGCTGCATAGTGATAGCATTATATATCTCAACACCGGCCAACTATATAGAGGGCTTTTCCGCTGTGATGCTGCTAATCTATGGCAGCATCGTCACACCGGTATATGAGGAATTGCTATTTCGTGGTTATATTTGGAATACCTGTGAAAAGGTTATGCCCAAGAAAAGCATTGTGCTGATATGGAATATAGTATTGTTTTCAGTGTGGCATATGGGCTATATGATACCACATCTCATTTCGGGAAACTGGAATGCTGTTCTGTGGAAATTGGCTGCAGGTCTTTGCTATGGTACTGTTTTGGGTTTCATTAGATATAAAACCGGGAACTGCTATTCAACGATTCTGGCACATGGAGTCTTGAATCTATTTATGATTTAACCTGGTCAGAAGAGAATACGAAATTGAAGGAGTTATGAACAATGAAATTAAAGAATCCGTTGCTGGTTGTGACCGATATGGATAGGTCAGTTGCGTTTTATAAAAATGTACTCGGACTTCATGTAATCATGGATTTTGGAGCTAATAAAACACTAACCGGTGGTTTATGCCTGCAAACGCTTGAATCCTGGAAAGGATTTATTAATTCAAATGATATTGCCTTCGGTGGTAACAATTTTGAGGTTTACTTCGAGGAAGATGATTTCGAACAGTTTGCTGAGAAACTTAAATCACTGGATATTGAATACGTACATCCTGTGACAGAACATTCCTGGGGCCAACGCGTGGTACGTTTCTATGATCCCGATAAACATATTATTGAGGTTAGTGAAAATATTAAAGCGGTGTGTAAACGCTTTTTAGATAGCGGCATGACACCTGAGCAGGTAGCAGAGCGTATGGACGTACCGATGAAATTTGTGAATGCGTGTATGCGATGAGAAGAGAACCAGGATCGCAAAAAGGTAATTGAGTATATTTCTTATATTTTTAAGGTATCATTAACTAATATTTTAAATGAAAGCAGCAATAAAGGGTTAGCTGAGAATTATAAATAATCTGATATTATCAATAATTTATATAAATTTATGCAAAACTAAAAAAAACAAACCTATTATGAAAAAAGGTCCATTTCTTTATGAAAGGACCTTTTTTATAATTGATATATTGGTTGAGTTTATTAATGACTAAAGAAAAACTGAAGGAGGGAAGTGAATGAGCGACAATAGTATAAAATACACCCTTGATAGCTATGGAAAGAAATCTACCTTTTCTAGCTTTCTTCCGGGGATAAGCGGTACTCTGGGAATAGCAATCTGGTGCTTTTATGTAAATAGAGGACAGGGTATTGTTAGCTTTGGGCTTGAGAATAAAGATAATGCAATTATGGAGTTTTATCCTGCTCATCAAGCTTATCAGAATGTAAAGAGGACGGGCTTTAGGACTTTTATTAAGAAAAATGGAAGGTATATAGAGCCTTTTAGCAGAGAAGAAAAGGTTCACAAGATGGATGTTTACATGAATTCCTTAGCTATAGAGGAAGTGGATGAAGAGAATGAAATCATAACCACCGCTGAGTATTATACTTTACCAGGAGAACCCTTAGGAGCTCTTGTAAGAAGGGTAACTATTAGAAATATTGCTAAGGAAGCTATAAGCCTAGAACTTTTAGACGGTATGCCAGCAATTATCCCTTTTGGTGTGGATATGATGTCTATGAAATCCATGGGACAGACGGTGAAGGCCTGGATGCAGGTAGAGGATGTAGAAGAAGGAGTGCCCTGCTTTAGAGTAAGGGTGAGTACAAAGGATACAGCCGATGTCTGTGAGATATTAGGAGGAAACTTTTCTTTTGCTTGTCTAAAGGAAGGAGCTAGACTTAAGCCTATTGTGGATCCTGAGCTAGTTTTCTCTTATGATACCTCTCTTGAAAAAGCCCAGGGCTTTATTGATAAAGGAATAAAAGGTTTATTAGCCTCAAAACAGATAACAAATAATCAGCTTCCCTGCAGCTTTTATGGCTTTGAGAAAAATCTCGAGGCTGATGAAGAAATAAGTATATATCAAGTAATAGGACAGGTGGAGAATAAGAAAGAGCTAGAGAGCTTTTTCCAGAAGAATATAGATTTTGATTACTTTGAAAGTAAAAAAAGAGAAGCTGAGAGCATTATAGATGAATTGACCCAAGGAATAAAGACCACTACAGGGTCCAAGGAATTCGATGCCTACTGCAGATATACCTATCTTGATAATATCCTTAGAGGTGGTTATCCAATTATCCTGGGGAAGGATAAGATATTTTATGCTTATTCAAGAAAGCATGGGGATTTAGAGAGGGACTACAACTATTTTTCAATGCTTCCTGAGTATTACTCTCAAGGCAATGGGAATTACAGAGATGTAAACCAAAATAGAAGATGCGATGTGTTCTTTGCACCATATTTAGAAAGAGAAAATATAAAAACCTTTTACAGCTTGATTCAGCTGGACGGCTATAATCCATTAGTTATAGATAAGGTTAGCTATATTATTCAAGAGAAAGAGCTTCAAGAAATTCTTACTAATGCTGATGTAGAGAACAAAGAAAAAATAATTAAGGGTCTTAAAGAGCCTTTTACTCCAGGAGCGCTTTATAAGAAGCTTTTACATTGCAATTTAGGGAATGATAATTTTTGCGATTACCTTTTTAATGCTATAA
>JAEXSY010000125.1 GCA_023440105.1 Bacillota bacterium | reverse complement strand
TCATCCTCGCGGCCATTTATTGTAAAGCCGTTCCAGATACAATCAATTGCACCAGAGGAAAGCTCCATATCTTTTGAATTCCAATCGATAGGCTGAAGCTTAAGCTCCATATCAAGTCTTTTTGCAGCCTCTTTTGCCAAATCTATATCAAAGCCTGTAAATTCACCATCTTCACCTACATAACCATAGGGAGGGAAATCTTGGTCAAAGCCTATGGTTAAAGTTTCCTTCTCAGAGCCAGTTTCATCATTTTTGTCATTGTTTCCTGAACAACCTGCTAATAGTGTTAGAGAGGTTATTATAGCAATTGCACCAATAATTATCTTTTTCATATATATGCTCCTTTACAAAAAAATTATTACGTTATTATATTAGCACGTTAATGTGATAAAGTAAAGTCTTTTCTAGTAATAAAATAAAATTTTTCAGAATTATATATTCAAGGTGGGAATCTTGCAAAAATAAAAAAGTATAATAACCGCTAATCTGTATAAAATAGAAGGAGAAGGAGGGATAATAATGGCTTGTGGATGTTCAAATAATGGTAGCTTTCAGATTGCTAATATTGATCAAAAGGATAAAGAAAAGCTAATGGAGCTAGAGAATAAATTTAACAGTGAAACAGGAAAGAATCTTATTCTCATAGCATGGGAAAAGAAGTAGTATATACTAATTTTCTCATTATTGACATAGGATATCCTATGTGCTATTATTTAAAAAACACCTTTAATAAACCCTGTGAGGTTTAAAGGGATGCGTAGATAATGAATTATTATGTTTATTAGGATAATTACGCCTTCCTTTAGGGAGGCGTTTTTTTATATCCAAAATTACCTTTAATCTAGTACTGAGAGACTAAGAAGGAGGATTGTTATGTTAAAAGGAAGACATCTTATTGATCCTATGGATTTTACCAAAGAAGAGATGGAAGAAATATTTGCCTTAGCTGAGGAGATTATGAAAGCTCCTGAAAATTACTGCAAGGTGTGCGAGGGCAAGCTTTTAGCTGCTTTATTTTATGAACCAAGCACCAGAACAAGATTCAGCTTTGAAGCTGCTATGCTGAGATTAGGCGGAAGGGTTATAGGTTTTTCAGAGCCAAACTCTAGCTCAGTATCCAAAGGGGAGAGCATTGCAGACACCATAAGAACCATAGGCTGCTATGCTGATATAGCAGTTATGAGACATCCTAAAGAAGGAGCACCTAAGCTAGCTTCTATGTATTCAGAAATTCCTGTTATTAATGCTGGGGACGGAGGTCATCAGCATCCCACTCAAACTTTAACAGATCTTTTAACCATTCTAATGGCTAAGGGAGAACTTTCAGGACATACCATAGGTCTTTGTGGAGACTTAAAATTCGGTAGAACTGTCCATTCCCTTGTAAAAGCCGTATCAAGATACCCCAATAATAAATTTGTTTTAATATCTCCAAAAGAGCTTAGAGCTCCGGACTATATAATTAAAGAAGCTTTAGAAAAGAATAATATAGAATATAAAGAAGTGGAAGAAATAGAAGAAGTCATAGGAGAATTAGATATACTCTACATGACGAGAGTGCAGAGAGAAAGATTCTTTAATGAAGAAGATTATATAAGACTTAAGGATAGCTTTATCCTTGATGAGGAAAAGATGAAGAATGCAAAAAAAGATATGATAATCCTTCATCCACTGCCAAGAGTCAATGAAATTGCCTATGAAGTAGATAAGGATCCTAGAGCATATTACTTTAAACAGGCAAAGTATGGAATGTATGTGCGAATGGCTTTGATAGCAAAGCTTCTGGGGGTGAGATAATGATGATTATGAATCCAAATATAGGCATGGATTTGGTAAAGGATGAGAAGAAAGTGAAAAAGATAAGACTTAAGTTTCCAGAAAGAATTAAAGATGTTATTAGGTGCAGTAATCCCCGATGCATCACCTCTACAGAGCCCCATGTTACTCATCGCTTTTATCTCTCAGATGAAAGCACAGGAGAATATCGCTGTGAGTATTGTGATAATGCATATGTCCATAATTAAGGAGAGGTGATAACTGTGAGCTTACTTATTAAAAATGCAAAAATTGTAGATTACTCTCAGACATTTATGGGAGATATTTATATAGAAGAAGGAATTATTAAGGAAATTGGCTACTCCCTTGATAAGGGATGCAAAGTATTAGATGCAGGAGGAAAAACCCTGCTGCCTTCCTTTGTGGATTCCCATGTTCATTTTAGAGATCCTGGCTTCATATATAAAGAGGATATTTTATCAGGAAGCAGGGCTGCGGTAAAGGGAGGCTTTACAGCAGTAAACCTCATGGCAAACACAAAGCCTGTGGTTAGCTCCATGGAAACGGTGGAATATGTTCTATCAAAAGCAGAAAAATATGCTCTCATAGATGCTCATCAGTGTATGTCAATAACTGAGAACTTTGATGGAGAATCATTAGAACATCTCGATGATATAACTTCTGCCGTAAGAATTATTTCAGAGGATGGGAAGGAAGTAATGGATTCTAAGGTGATGCTGGAGGCCATGGCAAAGGCAAAGAAGAAGAATATAACTGTCATGTGCCACTGTGAAGATCACAGTCTTTCCAGTGTGGATATGAGACTTGCCGAAAATTATATGACCTGGAGGAATATAGCCCTTGCTGAATTCACTGGCTGCAGGCTTCATCTAGCTCATGTAAGCACAAAGGAAGCTATAGAGTACTGCATAGAAAGCAAAAGAAGAGGAAGCAGCATAACCTTTGAGGTAACTCCACACCATATCCTATTAAATAGAGATATAAATGATTATAGAGTAAATCCACCTATAAGAGAAGAAGAGGATAGACAAGCTATTATTAAGGCAATAAAGGAAGGGTATGTGGATGCAATAGCCACAGATCATGCTCCACACAGTAAAGAAGATAAGGAGCAGGGGGCACCAGGCTTAACAGGATTGGAAACTGCGTTTTCCCTCTGCTATACAGAGCTTGTGAGAGGTGGTCATATTACCCTCAACAGATTATCAGAGCTTATGTCCAAGAGACCAGCGGAAATAGTAGGCTTTAAAAAAGGGAGAGTAGCTCTAGGCTTTCATGGAGATTTAGTTTTAGTAGATTTGGATAAAGAATATACCATTAATCCAGGAGAATTTTACTCAAAGGGTAAGAACACTCCCTTTGAAGGTTATAAGGTTTATGGAGAGGTACTGATGACAATCAAAGGAGGCAGAGTGGTATATTCAAAGGAGGATGGCTGTAATGATAATTGATAAGTTATATGAAAGAGTTAGAAATAAGGGACATGTAACCTTGGGCTTAGATACGGATATATCTTATATTCCAGAGGACTTTTTAAATAAATACACCTCCATTGAGGAGGCTCTGGTAGCCTTTAATAAAAGAATAATCGATGCTACCTGGGATGTAGTAGCAAGTTATAAGATACAGATAGCCTACTATGAAGCTCTAGGCCTTCAGGGGCTCAGTGCCTATAAAAGAACTCTAGATTATATTAGAGAAAAGGATGTTCTTATTATAGGTGATATAAAAAGGGGAGATATAGCTAAAACAGCAGAGATGTATGCTAGAGCTCATTTTGAAGGAGATTTTCAGTGCGATTTCATCACCTTAAATCCTTATATGGGAATAGATACAATAGAGCCTTTCCTGACATATGTTAAAAATAATAATAAGGGTGCATTTATACTCATCAGAACCTCAAATCCCGGCGCAAGGGATATACAGTATGTTGAAGGTACAGATGGAAGAAGAGTATATGAAACCGTAGGAGTAAAGATTAATAAGCTGAATAACTCTCTAAAAGGTAGCTGTGGCTATGGACCTATTGGCGGAGTTGTGGGATGCACTCACAGAGAAGAAGGGGAGAGGCTCAGGAGAGAGCTTGATAAGATGTTTTTTCTTATACCGGGCTATGGAGCTCAAGGAGGTAAGGCTGAAGA